>NZ_JBFBIV010000118.1:0-21370 GCF_040702025.1 Streptomyces sp. NPDC088194
ACGCCCTACCGGAGGGCGGTCGCCGCGCGCAGCTCGTCCGCGGTCGGCGGCTGGGCGCCGGGGCGGGTCGTGGCGAGCGCGCCGGCCACCACGCATGCGCGCAGCACGCGTTCCAGCTCGCGCGGCCCGGACGGCAGCCGTACCCCGGTCGAACCGTCGGGGTGCGGGCCGAACAGGCCGGCCAGCAGGGCGGATTGGAAGGCGTCGCCGGCGCCGATGGTGTCGGCGACCGTCACCTCCGGCGCGGGCACGGAGACCTCAGCCGCAGGGGTGAACCCCGTGGCGCCCGCCGCGCCGCGGGTCAGCACCACCAGGCGCGGCCCGTGCCCGAGCAGCGCGCGGGCGGAGACCGCCGGGTCCTGGTCCGGCCACAGCCAGCCGAGGTCCTCGTCGCTGGCCTTGACCACGTCGGCGACCGCGGCGAGCCGCTCCACCGCCGTGCGGTAGGCGGCGCGGTCCGGCTGCACGGCGGGACGGACGTTGAGGTCCACCGCGACCGCGCGTCCCGGCCGGCCGTGCACGTCACGGCAGGCGGCCAGCACCTGTTCCGCGCCGGGCTCGACCACGACGGCCAGCGAGCCGGTGTGCAGCAGCGCGGTGTCCTCCCCCACGGGGATGCTCTCCGGCGCCCAGGAGGCGAGGAAGTCGTACGTCGCCGACCCGCTCGCCGCGTCCACGTACGCCAGCGCGACCGTGGTGCGGCCGTCGGCGGCCGGCGCGCGGCGCACGTCCAGGCCGGTGCCGGTCAGGTACCGCGCCACCAGGACGCCGGGCGGGTCGTCGCCCCAGCAGGTGATCAGCGCGACCGGGCGGCCGAGCCGGTGCAGGCCGATGGCCACGTTGGCGGGGCTGCCGCCGGGCGCCGGGCGGACGGTGTCGGCCCCGGTCCGCCACACCAGATCGACGAGGCTCTCGCCCACAACGATGATGCGGCCGTCGGTGGTCGTGTCGGTGGTCATGATGTCCTCCTGCTTCCGGCGCCGGTCTCCGTGATCCGCCGCGCGTCCAACTGCCGTACCCGGATGTCGAAGGCGGCGCCGCCCTCTCCCGCCGTACGCGCCTGGAGCCGCCAGGGCCCCTCGCCCACAGGGTAGAAGCGCAAGGTGAGCGCCTCCCCGGTGGCCGGCGGGAACACCTCGCAGGGAATTCGGGGGCGCTGGGTGCCGCCGGACACGGAGGGGGGCCGGTGCCGGGGTCGTCACCCGGCACCGGCCCGAAGGCACCCGTGCCTCACCCGCCGGGGGTTCCCGGCGAACTCCGTTGCCGTTGGGGCCCGTTGGCGCGGCGCGGTCGGGTTCCGCCCGGCCGCGCCGGCCTGGCCGGCTACCCGTGCCGGCGCCGCGCCGACAGGCCGGCGGCGGGGTCTAACGCTGCGCCAGATCCTTGTCCGTGATCGGCCGGACCGCCCGGCAGGGCGAGCCGAAGGCGACCACCATCGGCGGCACGTCGTGGGTCACGACGCTGCCGGCGCCGACCACGGAGCCGTGGCCGATCGTCACGCCGGGCAGCACCACGACATTGCTGCCGATCCACACCTTGTCCTCGATCGTCACCGGCTTGGAGAACCGGTTGTAGTCGTGCCGCAGGTCGGGGTGGATCGGGTGGCCGGTGGTGGTGACGGTGACGTTCGGGGCGATCATGACGCCGTTGCCGATGCGGATCTCGACGTCGTCGATGAGGGAGAGGTTGAAGTTGCCGTAGAAGTCGTCCCCGATGTGGACGTTGCTGCCGTACGCCGCCTGGAAGGTGGGGGCGATGAAGCTCCGCTCGCCGACCGATCCCAGAATCCGGCCGAGCAGTTCGGCCCGCCGCTCCGGCTCGGAGGGCGCGGTCAGGTTGTACTCGTACAACAGCTCCGTACGGCGCTGCCCTGCCATGAACATCGCGTCACTCTCGGTGTAGAGCAGGCCTTGCGCGATGCGCTTCCTGGCGTCGGTGTGTGCGTCCCCGCGGTCGGCGCCGCGGTCGGTCCCGTGGTCGGCCCCGTGGTCGGCCACCCGCTGTATCCCGCGCTCGTCCACGCGCTCCTCCATCTGCTGCTCCTCCTCGACTCCCGGGTGTACACCGATCCTCGCGTACCGGGGAGCCGCGGGCTCACTCTTCGGGCCGGTCGACACGGATGAGGGTCTGCTGCCCGTTCGCGACGAGCCTGCGGCCGCCGCCGTCCTGGACGCCGAACACCTCCAACTGGCACACGGTGAGGGTGCGGCCGGACTTCAGGACCGTGCCCACCGCTTCGAGGTGGTCGCCGACGGCGGGCGCGAGGAGGTTGATCTTGTACTCGACCGTCAGCACGTCGGAGCTCGCCGGGAACAGCGTCAAGGCCGCGTAGCCCCCGGCGCTGTCCGCCACGGCGCTGGTCGCGCCGGCGTGGAAGTAGCCGTGCTGCTGGGTGAGTTCGGGGCGGCTCGGCAGCACGATGTGCACCCGGCCGGGGGCGATCCGGGTCATCCGCGCACCGAGGTGGTTCATCAGCCCCTGGCGTTCGAAGCTCTCCCGGACCCGCGCCCGCACCTCGGCGCTCGCCTCTTCTTCCGCCCGCACCCGGTCGTCCACGCGCCCTCCTCCGCCGCCGACTCGGCCACCCTCTCACGCCCCGCCCGGGCCGGAACGCCGCGAAACCGCCCGCGCGGGCGCGCCGGCGGGCTCAGGCGGAGGGGCCGGCGGACGCGCCGGCGGAAGCGCCGGGGGCGGGTACTGCCGAGGCGCGCCGCAGGACCTCCAGCGCGGGTCCGGCGACCGCGCTCATCCGGCGCTCGCGCAGGTCCAGGACGGGCCCCCGGTTCGACAGGCCGTGCGCGGCCAGCAGGTTCATCAGCGACCAGATCACGTCGGGCCGCCCGGCCAGGGGGAGTTCGCGGCCGTCGGGGGTGATGGCCGCGGCCGCGGTGGTGCCGGCGAGCAGGTTGGTACGGGCCCAGTCGACGTCGTACGAGGAGCCGGTCGGGGCGGCGCGGAGGACCACCTCCCTCGTACGGTGCAGGACCGCCAGGTAGTCCAGCGGCACGGTCAGCCGCCGGGTGACGTCGAACGGCGGTGTGCCGTCGGCGGGTTGGAGCCGCAGCACCGTGTGGAGGACCGGGCCGTGGTCCTGGAAGGTGTGCGTGGCCCGCATCTCCAGGAAGCGGCCCAGGACCAGCACGCCGCCGCGGCGCGACCACCGCCGGGGGACGGACCCGAACGCGGCCGGCGCGCCCGGGAGCCGGTCGACGATCCAGCGCGCCTCCTCGCCCGGTTCGGTCACCGGCGCCCGGTCCTCGGGGAAGGCGCGGTCCTGCTCGGCGACGGCGGTGTAGCGAGCCGCCGTGTGCGGGTCCAGGCGGCGCAGGTCGATGGTGTCACCGACCAGTTCGACTCCTCCCACCGACCGCGAGACGCGCATCTGCCGCAGTTGGCGGACGGGATGGCGGGTCACGTCGGTCACCCGGCCGTCGAGGTCGATCACGCGGCAGGTCCGGGTGCCGGCGAGCAGGGCGCTGCGCGGCCACAGGGGGACGACCGGGCCGTGCGCCCGCAGCTCGGACGGGTGGTCGGACGGGTGGTCGGACGGGGTCGCGGAGGGGCTGCCGGACGAGTCGACGGGCACGGCCCCGGCCCCGGACCCGCCCTCGGACTCGGCCCCGGACCCGCCGTCGGACCCGGACTCGCCCTCGCCGGCCGGTCCGACGAGGACGGCCAGCCGGCCCGCCGTGACCGCCGACAGGAACAGCGCGGGCACCCGCCACTCGCCCGTGATCTCGAACCCGGTGGCGGCGGCGCCCCGTTCGGCCCCTTCGCGTTCCCCGGCCGGCCCGGCCCCGACCGCGCCCTCCGCCCCGTGCACGCGCAGCCGCAGCCGGACCAGCGGCGTGAACTCGTCGGGGGTGTAGTCGCCGTAACACGTGGTGAAGGTCGCTTCGCCCTCGGGTGCGTACCGCACGAGCGACGCCTCCAGGACGTCCGCGCGGGCCAGCCGTGCCCGCGGGTGGCCCGTCGGGGAGCGCGGGCCCCAGATCACGAAGGCGTCGTCGGCGCGAGGGGTTCCCGCACCCTTCCCCCGCTCCTTCACCCGGTCCTTCACCCGGTCCCCGCGCGTGATCCGGGGGAAGTCGCCGCGCGCGGCCTTCAGCGCCGCAAACGGGATGCACAGCGTGCAGACCAGCCCCACGACCAACGCGATCCAGGCCCAGCTCTCGCCCTCGTTCCAGGCGCTGTACGCCACGGCGAGCCCGATCGGTCCCGGGAGCAGGCAGAGCGTGGCGATGACCAGATTGCCGGCCACCACTCTGGCGTAACCGCGCACGGCCCCCACCCCACCTCGTCCTGGTACCCGCGGCACGGATTCGTGGCCTGGGAACACCGCCGTCGCCCCCATGGTCCCCGCGCCCGCGCCCCGGCACCACCCGTCCGCCGGAACCGGTCCACCCGTCCGCCGGAACCGGTCCGCCCGTCCGCCCGGACCGGTCCGCCCGCCGCCCGGCCATCGCCAAGCCCCCTCCTGACCGCGGCCCGCCAACGCCGTACCACCGGCAGGCCCGAAGGGTTCCCTGGTCCGGGGCGCGTTCGCGGGACACAATGGTCCGTCGCCGGACCCGTCCGGCGCGGGGTGGCGGTCCGTGAGGGAGGGCAAGACCTTGGCAGAGCAACCGGTGGCGCTCGACGACCTGCCCGCGATCCGCGGGCCCCGGATGGTCGGGCGGTCGGCGGAACTCGGCCGGGCCGTGAGCGGGCTGACCGCCGGCACCCCCGCGACCGTCTTCATCGAGGGCGAGGCGGGGATCGGCAAGACCCGGCTGCTCCAGGAGGTGCTGGCGACCCCCGCGCTCGACGGAGCGCTCATCGCGACCTGCCCGCCGTTCCGGGAGACGCTCACGCTCGCCCCGGTCGTGGACGCGGTGCGCCAGACCCGCACCGGGGTGGCCGCGATGGGCCTGTCCGCCCTGGCCGGGGCGCTGCGCCCGCTCTTCCCGGAGTGGGCCGACGCCCTGCCGCCCGCGCCCGAGCCGCTCGACGACGCCGGGGCCGCCCGGCACCGCCTCTTCCGCGCCCTGCGGGAACTCCTCGCCGGGTGCGGCACCGCCGTACTGGTGGTGGAGGACGTCCACTGGGCCGACGCGGCCACCCTGGACTTCCTGCTGTTCCTCGCCGCCCGGCCCGCCACGGAACGGATCAGCCTGGTGCTGACCTACCGCCCGGAGGACGTACCGGCCGGCTCCCCACTGCTGCGCCTGGCCGCCAAACCGGCGCCCGGCACGGTCCACACCCGGATCGTGCTCACCCCGCTCAGCGTCGCCCAGACCGGGCAGTTCGTGTCCTCGATGCTGCACGACGAGCACGTCTCCGACGCGTTCGCGGTGTTCCTGCACACGCACACCTCGGGGCTCCCGCTCGCCCTGGAGGAGTCCGTGCGCCTGCTGGGCGACCGCGCCGACCTGATCCGGCGCGGCGGCGAGTGGCGGCGCAGGACCCTCACCCGGATCGAGGTCCCGCCGACGATCCGCGACGCCGTCCTGGAGCGTGCCGCCCGGCTCGCCCCCGACGACCGCCAGGTGCTGCGCGCCGCCGCCGTCCTCGCCGAACCCGTGCAGCCGGCGGTGCTGGTCACCGTGTCGGGGCTGCCGGACGCCCGCGCCCGTACCGCCCTGGCCGCGGCGGTCCGGGCCAGGGCGCTGGTCGAGGACCCCACCGGACGCGTCCACTTCCGCCATCTGCTGGCCGCCCGCGCGGTCTACGACGACATACCCGGCGGCGAGCGCCGGGCCCTGCACCTGCGCGCCGGCCGGGCCCTGGAGACCCTGTCCCCGGTCCCGATCGCCCGGCTGCCACGGCACTTCGGGGAAGCGGGCGACACCGGCGCCTGGCGGCTCTACACCGAGCGCGCCGCCGACCTCGCCCTCGCCTCGGGCGACCAGCCCGCCGCCGTCACGGCCCTGCACGCGCTGCTGTCGGCCGGCGACCTGCCGGCCGGAGATGTCGCTCGGCTGTGCCGGAAGTTCCCCGTCTTCGCCTTCTCCGGCTACCTCGGCAGCACCGAACTGCTCGGCGTGCTGGGCACCCTGCTCGACGGCGGTGCGCTGTCCCGGTCCGAACGCGGCCAGGTGCGGGCCCAGTTGGGCCGGATGCTGATGCAGACCGGGCAGTACTCCGCCGGCGTGGCCGAACTGGAGCGCGCCATCGCCGACCTCGACGACCATCCCTACGAGGCCGCCACGGCGATGAGTTCGCTCAGCCGCCCGGCCGGCGCGGACTGGCCGGTCGCCGCCCACCGGCGCTGGCTCGACAAGTCGGTCGAGCTGGTCGAGGTCCGGGTCCCCGCGGACCGCCGGCTGACCTTCCGCGTCGACCGGGTGACCGCCCTGCTGCAGATGGGCGATCCCGGCGGATGGGACGTCGCCGCCGGGCTCCCCCAGATCGCGGCCCGCCCGGACGACGAGCTGAGCGTCATCAGGGCCGACCTCAACATCGGTGACGCGGCGGTGCGTTGGGGGTTCTACCCGGAGGCGCGGCGCCGGCTGGACCGGGCTGCGGCGGCGGGCGCGAAGGGCGGGTACCTGCGGATGCGGGACATGGCCCAGGTGACCTCCGCCCACCTCGACTGGTACACCGGCCGCTGGCCGGGCCTGGCCGAACGCGCCGCCGCGCTCGCCGCCATCGAGGAGGAACCGCTGATCGCCCTCGACGGCCTGCTGATCACCGCGCTGCTCGCCTCGGCCGCCGCCACCGAGGCCGGTGAACTCGCCGCGGCGGGCGAGCGGTTCGAGCACGTCCTGACCGAGGTGACGCGCCGCGGCATCGTCGACATGGCGCTGGAGCCCGCGGCCGCTCTCGCGGCGCTGCGGCTCGCCGAGGGCCGCGTCGCCGACAGCCTCGCCCTCACCGACGAGGGCATGCGGGTCGTCACCCGCAAGGGGGTCTGGCTGTGGGCCACCGAGATCGCCCCGGTCCGGGTCCAGGCCGTTCTCGCTGCCGGCCGCGCCGACGAGGCCGGCGAACTCGTCACCCGGTACGCCCGAGGGCTGCGCGGCAGCACGTCGCTCACCGCCGAGGCGTCGCTGGCGGCGTGCCGGGCGTGGCTCACCGAAGCGGGCGAACCCGCCGACCGGGCGGCCGCGCACTGGGAGGCGGTCGCCGCCGCGTGGGACCGGCTGCCGCGGCCCCACGCGGCGCTGCTCGCCCGGGAGCGGCGGGCCGTCGCGCTGGCCGCGGCGGGCCGTGACGGCGAGGCGGCCGACCTGCTCGCCGGCGTCGAGGCCGGGCTGCGGGCCCTGGGCGCCGAGCGCGACGCCCGACGGGTGGCCGCCCGGGACCGGCAGCCGGCCCGCGGCGGCCGGCGCGGCTACGGCGACCGGCTCTCGCCACGGGAGCTGGAGGTGGTGCGGCTGATGCTGACCGGACTGTCCACCCCGGACATCGCCAGGTCGCTGTCGCGTTCGCCGCGGACGGTCGCGGCGCAGCTCAACTCGGCGATGCGCAAGTACCAGGTGAAGTCCCGTACCGCCCTGGCGGTCGCCGCGCTCCAGGCCGGCGTCTCCCCCGCGGGGGCCTCCGGGTGAGCCCCGCCACCCGGCCGGAGCGCCCCTCCTGCCCCGCCCGGATCACCGCCCGGATCACCGCCCGGTAGACGGCGCCAGGGGGCACCTCGCGGGGATGCCCGGGAGCACCTCGCGGAAGACAGCCGCGGGCACCTCGCGGGCGCGGCTCCGGGCGGGCCGCACTCCCCTGCCGCCCCCTGACGTACCGCAGGGCGTCGCGAGAGCGACGTGCAGGGGCAACGCGGCGGAACTTTAGGTCACTTGACGCATCGTGCGGCGGTCACCGCCGTCGCGATACTCACCTGGCGCGCACCGCCCCTCCCGCAACAACCGACGGAGAACACCCCTGTGAGCCGCTCTGGTGAGGACGTCCCGCACGACGGGCACCCGGCCGGACCACACCCCTCGGACGGCGCGACACCGTCCGAGGAGGAGCAGACCGCAACCGCACCACCCCCGCCCCCAGCGGACTCGGACGACGACCCCTTCGGGGGCTACGAACCCCTGTGACCGGGCGACCCGAGATCCCGAACACCGAAAGGCGACCCCCGCGTTGAAACGACCCATACGCCTGACCGGGCACCGCACGAGCAGAGTGGCGGCCCTCGGACTCGCCGCGGCCTGCGGCCTGTTCGTCGTGCCCGCCTCCCACGCCGAGGGAACACCTCCGGCCTCCTTCGTCCGGACCTCCGCCGCCCGGGCCGCCTCGGCGAGTTGCCAGGTGACGCTGCCCGGCGGCCTCAAGGCGACCGTCACCCCCGACGGCGCCCGGCTCACCGACCCGGCCGCCGCCACCGGGCAGACGGTGCTCTCCTTCCGCAGCGGAGGCCACCAGTACCTCATGCCGGCAAGCGCCACCGCCCGGTCCGCGACGAAGGGCCTGGCCGGGTACGACACCACCGCGCTCGCCCAACGCGCCTGCGGAGCCGACGCGTTCGCGCCGCCGACCGCTCAGCCGTCGTCGGCCCGCCACGGCTCGTACACCATGGGCCGGCTCACCGCGCACCTGATCGACACGGACGGCAAGCCCACCAACGGCGGTACGCTCCTCCTCGTCAGCGCCGACCGGACCGCCGACACGAACACGTTCTTCGCCGCCTACCGGGGCACGTTGAAGGTCAGCGTGCCCACCGGCCGCTACGAAGCCGTGTACGTGCAGGACAGGCACGTCACCATCGCGCCCGAGGTGACGATCGGCGACGGGACCAGCATCACCCTGGACGCCCGCACCTCGACCCACGAGATCAAGGCGCCGTCCACGCCTCGCCCGACCACGCTCGCCGACAGCGAGTTCGCCCTCTACCGCGGTGACGGCACGCCGGACGGCGACGCCGACAGCCTGGTCCTCCAGTTCCTCAGCCTGGGCTCCGACCCGCTCGGCGTCACGGTCAACACCACCGCGCCGGTGAAACACGGCCGGTTCGCGGCGGTGGCCACGGCCGATCTCGAAGGGCCCGCCGACGCACCGCGGCCGTACGTGTACCACGTCGCCGACTCCTACGACCACCTGCCGAGTTCGTACCCGACCACGATCGACCCGAAGTCGCTGTCCACGGTCACCCAGACCTTCTCCGCGCCCACCGGGCCGACCGGAACCGACCTGCTGGTCCAGAACGTGACACCCGTATGGGCCGCCACCGCCGGAGTGCGCAGCGCCACCGGGTTCGACTACGTCACGCCCGGCACCACCCTCACCGACTACGTGAGCACGTCCGCCGGCCTCGACTGGCGCACCCAGGTGCAGGACGAGCAGACCAGCCTCCTGCTCACCGGCAAGGACACCGTCCCCCGTGCCGGTTCCCACACCTCCGTGACGTGGGAGGCCGACGCCCCGCGGCCGGGCGTGCAGGTCGACACCGGCAGCAGCGCCGTCTACTGCGGCGCGTGCGCGAACGCGGACACCATGGTCTTCGGCATCGGCGAGGACGGCGACAGCACACCCGGCACCATGGGCGTGGGCTTCGACGACTCCGGCACCATCACCCTGACCAGGAACGGCACGGTCCAGGCCACCGGCACCGGCAGCCTGTTCGGGACCGCCGTCGATGTCCCGGCCGGCCGGGCCACCTACCGGCTGCGGCAGCAGACCACACGCGTCCACGGCGACCTGTCGCCCAGCACCGACACGACGTGGACCTTCACCGCGGACCCGGGCAAGGGCCGGGCCCTGCCGTCCCGGGTGCCCTGCACCGGACTGACCGGCCCCTGCGCCGCGCTGCCCCTGCTGTTCGCGTCCACCTCCACCGACGCGGACCTCCAGCACCGGCTCACCACCGGCCGGCACAGCGTCGCCCTCGACGTGACGCGTGAGCAGTACTCCTCCAGCGCGCCGGTGACCGGCGCCACCCTCCAGGTGTCGTACGACGGCGGCACGACCTGGCAGGGCCTGCACGTCACCGGTGCCCACGGCGCCTACCGGGCCGCCTACACCGTCCCCGCTTCCGCTTCCGGCGGCACCGTGTCCTTCAAGCTCTCCGCGTGGGACGGCCAGGGCAACCGCATCGACCAGGTCCTGCCGCGCGCCTACCAGGTGCGGTGACCGTGACCACTCCCGCTTCCCAGGAGCCCACTGTGACGAAATCACGCCTCTTCCGGCCGCTGGCCGGCTCGGTCGCGGTCGCCGCGACCGTCCTCGGCCTGCTCGCGGTCGTCTCGCCGTCCTCGTTCGGCGACGACAGCGCCGCCACCTCCGCGGCCGCCACCACCCCGGTGTCCGTCTGTTCCGCCCCGCCGCCCGGCCAACTCGCCTGCCAGGCCGAGGTCATGCCGGACCCGTCGGCCGCGGGGGCGCGGTCGTTCAGCGCCAAGGAAGCCACGCTGCCCTCGGGCTACGGCCCGGCCGACATCCAGTCCGCGTACGCCATCGGCTCCGACGTGGCGGCGCACGCCGGCAAGGGCCGCACCGTGGCCGTCGTCGACGCCTACGACGCGCCCACGGTCGAGGCCGACCTCGCCGTCTACCGCGCCACCTACGGGCTGCCGGCCTGCACCACGGCCAACGGCTGCTTCCGCAAGGTCAACCAGCGGGGCGACGCCGCCCCGCTGCCCGCGGTCAACGCCAGTTGGGCGGTGGAGATCAGCCTGGACGTGGAGGCCGTCTCCGCGGCCTGCCCCGACTGCCACATCCTGCTGGTCGAGGCCGACATTCCCGGCGGCAGCTACCTCGGCGACGGCGTCGACACGGCGGTGCGGCTGGGCGCCGACGCGGTCTCCAACAGCTACAGCGCGACGGAGACCGACTCCTGGGACAACCTGGCCGCCGCGAAGGACGGCACGCCCGTCGGCGCCTCCTCCTACGTCCACCCCGGCGTGCCGATCCTCGCCGCCTCGGGCGACTCCGGCTACCAACTGGACGCGCCCTACCCGGCGGACCTCACCTCGGTCATCGCGGTCGGCGGCACCTCGCTGAACCGCAGTGACACCGCTCGGGGCTGGACCGAGACCGCGTGGGGGCCGGGCCAGGCCCAGTCGGGGGCCGGCGCGGCCTGCTCGGCCCACGTCGACAAGCCGGCCTGGCAGCACGACACCGCCTGCCCGGGCCGGACCGTCGCCGACATCTCCGCCGTCGCCGACCCGTACACCGGGCTGGCGATCTACGACAGCACCCCGGACCCCGGCGACCAGCTGCCCGGCGGCTGGCTGCACGCCGGCGGCACCAGCGCGGCCACCCCGCTCGTCGCGGCCATGTACGTGATGGCCGGTGCCACGGCGACGGTCGACGACGCCTCGGGCCTGTACGCGCACCCCGGGCGGCTGAACGACGTCGCCGGCGGACGGAACGTCAGCATCCCCGGCAGCGGCCACGAGTGCCCCACCACCAGCTACCTGTGCACGTCCCTCCCGGGCTACGACGCCCCGACCGGCGTCGGCTCGCCCGACGGCCTGGCGTCGCTGCGGTCCTGAGACCCGGCGCGGGCCGGCGCCGGAGGTGAGGGCTCCGGACGCACCCGGCCCCGGCCACGAAGTCCGTGGCCGGGGCCGGGTCGTGCCCGTCCTCGTGCTCGCGCCCGGGGCCCGTCACGGCGTCACGGCGTCACCGCGTCACGGCGTCACCGCGTCACGCTGCTCCGGAAGCGGCGCGCAGTTCCCGCTTGAGGACCTTCCCTGCCGCCGACATCGGGAACTGCGCCACGCTCTCCACGCTGCGCGGGCACTTGTAGCCGGCGATCTCCTGCTTGCAGAACTCCTGCAGTTCCTCCGCCGTGAGCGTGGCGCCGGGCACCAGGACGACCATGGCGTGCACCCGCTCCCCCCACTTGGCGTCGGGCAGGCCGATCACCGCGACCTGGGCGACCGCCGGATGCTTCGCGACCACGTTCTCGACCTCGGTCGAGTACACGTTCTCGCCGCCGCTGACGATCATGTCCTTGAGCCGGTCGACGATGTACACGTAGCCGCGTTCGTCCATGTAGCCGACGTCACCGGTGTGCATCCAGCCGTCCCGGACCGCCTCCTGGGTCTCGGCCGGCTTCTTCCAGTACCCCAGCATGACGTGGTCCCCGGCGGCGACGATCTCGCCGATCGTGCCGGGCGGCACCTCCGTGCCCTTCTCGTCCACGATCCGCACCCGGGCGTACGGGGCGGCCCGGCCGACCGACCGGCGCAGCACCGGGTCGTCGTGGTCCTCGTCCAGCAGCAGCGTGGTGGACGGGGACAGTTCGGTCATGCCGTACACCTGGAGGAACTGCGCGGACGGGAAGGCCGCGCGGGCGCGGGTCAGCAGCGTCTCGGAGATCGGGGACGCCCCGTAGGCCAGCAGTTCCAGGCTGCTCAGGTCGTAGGAACCCGCGTCGGGGTGGCTGACGATCGCGTCGATCATCGCCGGCACCAGCAGGGTCTGCTTGGCGCGGTGCTCCTCGATGGTGCGCAGCACCCCGGCCGGGTCGAACATGGCGACCGGCACCGTCGTCATGTCCGCCATCATGCCGACGATCCAGAAGGCGAACCCGGCCAGGTGGAAGGCCGGCGCGGCCAGGATGGACGTGCCGCCGCGCGGGAGGCGGGTGTGCAGCAGGGTGCCCAGGGCGGTGACGAAGAGCTGGCGGTGCCCAAGCATGACGCCCTTCGACACGCCGGTGGTGCCGCCGGTGTAGAAGACGCCGGCCATCGCGTCGCCCTGCCGGTGCACGTCCTCGACCGGTTCGGCGGCCAGCAGTTCGGCCAGCGGCACCAGGCCCTCGGGCGTGGGCTGGTCACCGCAGTGCACTATCGTGCGCAGGCCCGGGGTCCGCTCCCGCAGGGCCGACGCCATCGGCAGGAACGCGTCGTCGAGGAACAGGACGGACACGTCGGCGTCGTCCAGCGCGTACGCGTGCTCCGCCACGCTCCACCGGGTGTTGAGCGGGACGATGGCCGCGTCCGCCCACGCGGTGGCGAGCGCGGCCTGGCAGAACCGGTCGGTGTTCAGCGACAGCAGGCCCACCCGGTCGTCCTTGCGCACACCGAGCCCGATCAGCCCGCCCGCGATACGGCTGACCGCGTCGTAGGTCTCCCGGGCCGTGTACGTGCGCGCGCGGTACGCGGTGAACGGTATGTCGGGCGACTGCCGCACGGCTCGGTGCAACGATTGGGTGAGGTACATGGGTTGCCCTTCGTGACGTCGTTCTCGGTGGCTCGCGGGTTCCGGTCTCCGGCCGCCGTCGAGGGAGCCGAGGGAGAGGTCGGAACCGCCGTGTGATGGCCGCCGGGCAGCGGCGGGCACCCTGGTGCGAGGAGCGGCCTGACGCGACGACCCGGTGAGCCCGCTCCTCGCATCAGGCGCCTGCCGCGCTCGCACCAGGTCGTTACTCCGCCTTGCGCTTCCCGGAGAACTTGAACGTCATGAACGCCGCCTTGACCTTGCCGCTCATGGTGTCGCCGTCCACGGTCCCGGTGGTCTTGACCTTGATCTTGGCCGGGGAGGTGAGTTTGGCGGTGTAGCTGAACTCCGTGCCGTGGATCTCGCCGTCGTCGATCGGGGTGCCGTCGAAGGTCCCGGTCATGGTCGTGCCGTCGGTGCTGAGCACCAGGTCGGCCTGCTTGTCACCGGTAGGACCCTGATACGTGATCGCCCAGGTGCCGTCGACCGTCATGTCATTCCTCCTGCTGATCGCTGATCGCTGCTCGTTACTCGCTGGTCGTTGCTCGCTGCTTGCTGCTTGCTGCTCGCTGCTCGCTGCTCGTACCGGACGGTCTGCCCGGCCGCTTCCCTGCTGCTGCCCTCCTGCTGTCATCTCCCTCCGGGCCGGCCGGTCTTCCGGCCGGTCAGTCTTCCTCCGCCGACCGGTCCGCCGTGAGCCACTTCTCGGTCGCTTCCGCGGTCGCCGCGGACGACGCCTCGATCAGGGAGAAGTGGTCGGCGGCGATCTCCACCTGGTCGTCGCAGACGTCCCACGCGGGCCAGTCGGAGACGTCGGCGTGCTCGCCCAGCGGCCGGCCCGCGCGGATCAGCAGGCTCGGGGCGCTGATCTCCTCCGGGCCGCGCTCGCCCAGCAGCCGTACGTAGCTGCCCATGGCGAGCCAGCTGGCGTCGTCGATCACGGCGGCCTCCTGCTCGCGGTCGAGGATCTCCGTCATCACCAGGGAGAAGACACCGAGGATCTCCTTCTCGTCCGTCGGCGTGGGGGTGTCGAGCATGACGACGCCGACCGGACCGGCGTCCTCCTCCTCCAGGCGGGCGGCGATCGAGTGCGCCATGACGCCTCCGATCGAGTAGCCGACCAGGACGAAGGGGTCGTCGCCGACCGCCCGGCGGACCGCTGCGACCAGGGCCGCGATCGCGGCGTGCCAGGAGCCCGGCGCCGAGTCCGTGCCCTGGAATCCCGGCAGGGTGCAGGCGAAGACGTCCCGCGTCCCCTCGAACCGGTCGGCGAACCGCATGAACTGGTGCGGGCCGGAGCCGGGCATGAAGGACGGCACGCACACCAGCTTCGGCAGGCCGCTGCCCGAGGCGAGCCGGACCACGTGCCCGCCACCGTCCGGCAGCCCGGACGACGCGAAGGTGGGTCGGAACCTCGATGCCGCGGTGAGCAGCGGCAGCGCTTCGGCGATGGACTGCGTCGTGTGGGCGTGGTGCATCAGCGCGCTGAACGTGCCGTTGACGGCCTGGCCCCCGGACGAGGCACGGGCGGCGTTCCCGGCCGCCGAGCGCGCTCCGCCCGAGCCGCCCGAACCACCCGTGCCGGCCCCGGCGGCCGACTCGGCCGCGGCCTCGGTCGCGGCCTCGCTGAGCAGGAGCCGGGCGACGGCGGCGGGTTCGGGGTGGTCGAAGACCAGCGTGGTGGGCAGGCGCAGGCCGGTGGCCTGGGTGAGCCGGTTGCGCAGCTCGACCGCGGCCAGCGAGTCGAAGCCGAGGTCCCGGAACCCGCGGTCAGGGTCGACCGCTTCGGGCGAGGGGTGGCCGAGCACCGCGGCGACGTGCGTGCGGACCAGTTCGAGGGCGACCTGTGCGCGTTCGCTCTCGGGCACGGCGGTCAGCCGCCGGGTGAGCGCCCCGCCGGTCGCCGGGGTGCGGCGGGCCGGGGCGCTGACCAGGCCGGCCAGCAGCGGCGGCAGCAGGCCGCCGCCGGCCTGGGCGCGCAGCGCGACCGTGTCGAACCGGGCCGGGACCACCAGGGCCCGGTCGTGCCGGCTGCCCTGGTCGAACAGTTCCAGGCCCAGTGCGGCAGGCATGGGCTGGACGCCTTGGCGGGCCAGCCGGGCCAGCGCCGCCTCGTCGAGGCCGCCGGCCATCCCGGTCTCCTCGGCCCACAGGCCCCAGGCCAGCGACACGGCCGGGCGGCCCTGCGCGCGCCGCCGGGCGGCGAGCGCGTCCAGGACGGCGTTGGCGGCCGCGTAGTTGCCCTGTCCCGGGCTGCCGATCAGCCCGGCGGCGGAGGAGAACAGCACGAACGACCGCAGGTCCAGCTCCGCGGTCAACTCGTCGAGCAGCAGGGCCGCGTCGACCTTGGGCCGCATCACCCGGTCCACCTGCTCCGCCGTCAGCGAGGTCACCACGCCGTCGTCCAGGACGCCGGCCGCGTGCACCACCGCGGTCAGCGGCACCTCCAACGAGCCCAGCAGATCGGCCAGTTGCTCGCGGTCCGTCACGTCGCACGCCACGACCCGAACCCGGCAGCCGGTCGCCTCCAGGTCCGCGGCGAGCGCGTCGGCCCCCGGCGCGGCCGGGCCCCGCCTGGACACCAGCACCAGGTGCCGGACCCCTCCCGCGGTGGCCAGGTGCCGCGCGACCAGCGCGCCCAGGCCCCCGGTGCCACCGGTCACCAGCACCGTGCCGTCCACGTCGAGCGGCCCGGGCACGGTGAGCACCACCTTGCCGGTGTTGCGGCCCTCCCGCAGGAACCGGAACGCCTCCTGCCCGTCCCTCACGTCCCAGGTCCGCACCGGCGCATGGGACAGCACGCCCCGGTCGAACAGGTCCAGCACCGCGGTCAGCATCTCCTGGATGTGTTCCGGTCCGGCCTCGAACGCGTCGAACGCCCGGTACCGCACGTCCGGATGGGCCTCGGCCACCGCCTGCGGGTCGCGGACGTCGGCCTTGCCCATCTCCAGGAACCGGCCGCCGCGCGGCAGCAACCCGAGGGAGGCGTCGATGAACTCGCCGGCCAGCGCGTTGAGGACCACGTCCACCCCCGCGCCGTCGGTGACGCGCGCGAACGTGTCCGCGAACTCCAGGTCCCGCGACGACGCGATCCGCTCGGCCGGCACACCCAGGGCGCGTACGGCGTCCCACTTGGCGGGGCTGGCGGTCGCGTAGACCTCCGCGCCCAGCCGCGTGGCGAGTTGCACCGCGGCCATCCCGACGCCGCCCGCCGCGGCGTGCACCAGCACCCGCTCCCCGGCCGTCAGTCCGGCCAGTTCCACGAGCCCGTAGTACGCCGTCAGGTAGACCACCGGCACCGCGGCGGCCTGCTCGTAAGACCAGCCCTCGGGCATCGGCGCGACCATCCGCCGATCCGCGATCGCCGCCGTGCCGAATCCCTCGGGGATCAGGCCCATCACGCGGTCACCGGGCGCCAGGTCCGTGACCGCGGAGCCGGTCTCCAGGACGATGCCCGCCGCCTCACTGCCGAGCGGCGCGTCTCCCGGGTACAGGCCCAACGCGATCAGCACGTCGCGGAAGTTGAGCCCCGCGGCCCGTACCGCGACCCGGACCTCGCCCGCCGCCAGCGGGCGGTCGGCACCGGACGGGACGAGCGCCAGGCCCTCCAGCGATCCCTTCGCGACCGACGCCAGCGACCACGGCCCCTCGGCGGGCACCACGGAGCCGGTCGACCGCGCCAGCCGCGGCGCCGTCACCCGCCCCTCGCGCACCGCGACCTGCGGTTCGTCGAGCGCGGCGAGCGCGGCCCAGTCCGGGCCCGTTCCCTCGCCGGCACCGCTGTCAACGGTGTCGCCGGTGTCGCCGGCCGGGTCGAGGTCCACCAGGGCGAACCGTCCCGGGTGCTCGGACTGCGCGCTGCGCACCAGGCCCCACACCGGAGCCTGGCCGAGGTCGGGAGCCTCGTTGCCCACGCCGACGCCGCCACGGGTCACCACCACGAGCCGGGTCCCGGCCAGCCGTTCGGTGTCCAGCCATCGCCGTATCAGCGTCAGTGCGTCCGCCGTGGCGGCACGCGCGGCGCCGGCCTCGTCGCCGGCCGGTGCCGTGGTCCCGACCGAGGTCCCGACCGAGGTCACGACCGCCTCGGGCACCGCAGCGCCCGCGGCCAGGGCCGCTTCGAGCGCACCCAGGTCCGCGTACCGCTCCCCGGCTCCCGCCTGCTCGCCGAGGATCGCGACCCGGGCCGCGGCGGCACCGGCCGTGACCGGTATCCAGTCGACGGTGAACAGCGATCCGTCACCCGGCCGCCCCGCTCCCGCCAGCTGCGCGGGATCGATCGGACGGGAGGTGAACTCCCGTACGCAGGCGAGGGGTTGGCCGTTCTCGTCGGCGATGTCGATCCGGGTCGTGGACGGCCCGGCCGGGGTGATCCGGACCCGCGCCCGCGACACGCCGTGCTGGTCCAGGTGGACGCCTGACCATGAGAACGGCAGCTCCACGGCCGCGCTCACGTCGTGGTCGAGCAGCCCGCCGTGCAGCGCGGCGTCCAGCAGTGCCGGGTGGATGCCGAACCCCTGGGCGGAGCCGGCCTGGTCGTCCGGCAGGACCACCTCGGCGAAGATCTCCTCGCCGTCGCGCCAGGCCGCCCGCAGCCCCTGGAAGACCGGCCCGTACTCGTAACCGGCCGCCGCCAGCCGCTCGTACAGCCCCTCGACCGGCACCGCGACGGCGCCCTCCGGCGGCCAGTACGCGGGGAACGGCACCGCGGGAGCCTCGACCTCCGAGCCGAGCCTGCCACGGGCGTGGCAGGTCGCCTCGGGGCGCTCGCCGTGTCCGCTGCCTTGCGGGCGGGTGTAGACGGCGAGGGCACGGTGGCCGTTCTCGTCGGGTTCCGCCACGGTGACCTGTAGGTCGACGGCCTCGCCGACGGGCAGGGGCAGCGGTGCCTGGAGGATCAGCTCCTCGACCACGGGGGCGTCGACCTGCCGTCCGGCGGCCAGCGCCAGTTCGGTCAGGGCGGCGCCGGGCACGAGGACCGTGCCGAGCACGGCGTGGTCGGCGAGCCAGGGCTGGGTCTCCAGGGACAGGCGGCCGGTCAGCAGCCACTCGTCACGGTCGCCGACCTGAACGGCGGCGACCAGCAGCGGGTGGTCCAGCCGCGCCTGCCCGGCCGCGGCCGCGTCGCCTGCCGCGGCACGGGGCAACAGCCAGTAGCGCTCGTGCTGGAAGGCGTACGTCGGCAGGGATACGGTCCTGGCACCGGTGCCGGCGTAGTACGCGGCCCAGTCGACCACGACCCCGGCGGCATGGGCCTGGCCGAGGAACCCGGCGAACGCCTCCGGCTCACCCTGCCGGGCCCGCAACGCGGGCACCAGCACCGCCTCGCTGTCGACCTCCTCCAAGACCTGACGGGCCAGCGCGGTCAACGATCCGTCCGGCCCCAACTCCAGGAACCGCGTCACCCCGAGCCCGGCCAACGCGGTGATCCCGTCAGCGAAGCGGACCGCCTCCCGCGCATGCCGCACCCAATACGACGGGTCCGCCAGCTCACCCGGCACCGTCACCGCACCCGTCAGGTTCGACACCACCGGAATGACCGGCTCAGCGAACCGCAACCCGCCCGCCACCTCCGCGAACTCATCGAGCATCGGCTCCATCAACGCCGAGTGGAACGCATGAGACACCCGCAACCGGGTCGTCTTCACGCCCTCCCACACCGGAAGCCGCAGCCACTCCTCCAGCGCCTCCTGCTCGCCCGAGACGACCACCGCACGCGGTCCGTTGATCGCCGCGACCGACAACCGGTCCTCGAACCCGGCCAAGGAAGCGCGCACTTGCTCTTCATCGGCCTGCACCGCCGCCATCGCCCCGCCGGCCGGCAGCGCACCCATCAACCTGCCCCGAGCCGCCACCAACGCGCTCGCGTCCGGCAGGGACAGCACCCCGGCCACATGCGCCGCCGCGACCTCGCCCACCGAGTGCCCGACCAGGAAGTCCGGCCGAATCCCCAGCGACTCCGCCAGCCGGAACAGCGCCACCTCGACCGCGAACAGCCCCGCCTGCGTGAACTGCGTCGCGTTCAACAACCCGGCCTCCGCCGAGCCCTCTTCCGCCGCCAACACCTGCGACAACGGCCGCTCCAACAACGGATCAAGCTCCGCACACACCTCCTCCAGCGCCCGCGCGAACACCGGAAACACCGACGCCAACCCCAACCCCATCCGCGCCCGCTGCGCCCCCTGACCCGAGAACACGAACGCCGTCTTCCCCGACGCCGCCCGCCCCTGCACCACACCCGCACCCGGCTCACCGACAGAGAGCGCCGCCAACCCCGCCAGCAACGAATCCCGATCAGCAGCAGTCACCGCCACACGATGCTCCAGATGCGCCCGCGTCGTCGCCGCCGAGAACGCCGTATCCAACACACCCAGGTCCGACCGCGCCAGCAGATGCTCCCGCAACCGACCGGCCTGCGCCCGCAACGCCACTTCATCCTTCGCCGAGACCAACACCGGCACCACGGGCCGGACTTCCCGTTCCGCCTGAGCGGACGCCCGCGAGCCCGTACCCGTGCCAGTGCCAGTGCCCGCGCCCGATTCCGGCTCGCTGTCGCTTTGCGCGGGCGCCTCCTCCAGGATCAGGTGGGCATTCGTGCCCGAGACGCCGAAGGACGACACGCCCGCGCGGCGAGGCCGGCCGAGGTCGGTCCAGGGCCGGGCGTCGGTCAGCAGCTTGACCGCACCGGACTCCCAGTCCACGTGCCGGCTGGGCTCGTCGGCGTGCAGGGTGGCGGGAAGTTGCCGGTGCCGCAGCGCCTGCACCATCTTGATCACCCCGGCCACCCCGGAAGCAGCCGAGGAGTGGCCGATGTTCGACTTGACCGAGCCCAGCCACAGCGGCTGCTCGTCCGGGCGGTCCTGCCCGTACGTCGCCAGCAGCGCCTGAGCTTCGATCGGGTCACCGAGCCGGGTACCGGTCCCGTGCCCTTCCACCGCGTCGACGTCGGACGGGCCGAGCCCGGCCGCGGCCAACGCCGCCCGGATCACCCGCTCCTGGGCCGGACCGCTCGGCGCCGTAAGCCCGTTGGACGCACCGTCCTGGTTCACCGCGCTGCCCCGGATCACGGCCAGCACGTTGTGTCCCAGGCGCTGCGCGTCCGACAGGCGCTCCATCACGACCAGGCCGACACCGTCGGAGAAGCCGGTCCCGTCAGCGCCTTCCGCGTACGACTTGCACCGGCCGTCGGGCGAGAGGCCGCGCTGCCGGGAGAACTCCACCAGCAGGAACGGCCCCGACATCACGGTCACGCCGCCGGCCAGCGCCATCGAGCACTCGCCGTTGCGCAGTGCCTGCGCGGCCAGGTGCATCGCCACCAGAGACGACGAGCACGCGGTGTCCACGGAGACCGCGGGGCCCTGGAGCCCGAAGGTGTAGCTCAGCCGTCCCGAGACCACGCTCGTCGTGGTCCCGGTCAGCCGGAATCCCTCCAGGTCCGGCGTCGCTCCACCGGCGTACTCCGACGCGACCGCGCCGCAGAACACGCCGGTGTCGCTGCCGCGGAGCGAGCCCGGGTCGATCCCGGCGTCCTCCAGCGCCTCCCAGGCACCTTCGAGCAGCAGCCGCTGCTGCGGGTCCATCGCCAGCGCCTCGCGCGGGCTGATCCCGAAGAACCCGGCATCGAAGTCCCCGGCCCCGTCGAGATATCCGCCGCCGCGCGTGTACACGGTGCCGGCCTGGTCGGGGTCCGGGTCGTACAGCCGCTCCAGGTCCCAGCCACGGTCTCCGGGCAGCTCCGATATCGCGTCCCGGCCCGCAGCGACCAGGTCCCACAACTGCTCGGGCGATGCCGCGCCGCCCGGGTAGCGGCAGCTCATGCCCACGATCGCCAGCGGCTCGTCCGCATCCGCCCGCCGCCGGGCCGGAACCCGTACGGCAGGGGCGGCGACGGCACCGGATTCGGCGCCGGGCACCTGGGTCACCAGGAACCGCGCCACCGCGGCCGAGGTCGGATGGTCGAACACCAAGGTCGCGGGCAACTTGAGTCCGGTCGCCTGGGCCAGCCGGTTGCGCAGCTCGACCGCGGCCAGCGAGTCGAAGCCCAGCTCCTTGAACGCGCGCTCCGCGTCGACCGCCGACGCCGACGCGTGCCCGAGCACCGCCGCCACCTGCGCGGTCACCAGCTCCAGGGCCACCTGCTCCCACTGCTCGCGCTCGACTCCCGCGAGCCGGGTCGCCAGCGACCCACCGCCGCCGCCCGCGCGGGCCGGGCGGCCCGGCGAACGCACCAGCCCGGCCAGCAACGGCACCGCCGTCCCGGCCCGGGCCTGCGCCCGCAACG
>NZ_JBFBIV010000119.1:0-21276 GCF_040702025.1 Streptomyces sp. NPDC088194
CACGCCTGCCGGTCGTCGGACGACATCTCACGGCGGTGAGACGGCGACCCCGCGATCTGCTTCTGCCGGACCGCTGGAGCGGTGGCCGGTGGGACCTCGTGAAGGCCCCGCCGGGAACCCGTCAGTCCCTCGGCACCAGCCTCGTCAGAGGTTGACGCCGAAGTCCTGGGCGATGCCGCGCAGGCCCGAGGCGTACCCCTGGCCCACCGCGCGGAACTTCCACTCCGCACCGTTCCGGTACAGCTCACCGAAGACCATCGCGGTCTCGGTGGAGGCGTCCTCGGTGAGGTCGTAGCGGGCGATCTCCGCGCCGCCCGCCTGGTTCACCACGCGGATGAACGCGTTGCGCACCTGGCCGAAGCTCTGCTGCCGGGTCTCGCCCTCGTAGATCGAGACCGGGAAGACGACCTTGTCCACCTCGGCCGGAACGGTGGCGAGATTGACCTTGATCGACTCGTCGTCGCCCTCGCCCTCACCGGTGAGGTTGTCGCCGGTGTGCTCGACGGAGCCGTCCGGGCTCTTGAGGTTGTTGAAGAAGACGAAGTGCTTGTCCGACACGACCTTGCCGGAGGCGTCGAGCAGCAGCGCACTCGCGTCGAGGTCGAAGTCGCTGCCGGTGGTGGTCCTTACGTCCCACCCCAGGCCGACGGTGACCGCCGTGAGTCCGGGGGCCTCCTTCGTCAGCGAGACATTGCCGCCCTTGGAGAGGCTGACACCCATGCTGGATCTCCCTGCTCGGTTCGGCGCGGGCCGCGCCGCTTGACGATTGCTTTGCCCAATCCGTCCAACGGACACCACCCTGCACGGGTTCCCGCCCTGGTGCCACCGATGCATCCGACAGGGCTCCGCCTCCGGCCGCGTTCCGCACCGGCCCCCGCCGCGCCGCCCGCGGCCACCGGGCCGGCGGCCTTTTCACCCGCTTGACACTCGCTTCATCGGTCTTCGCTGAGATGGGCCCCGCGCCGCCCGGGCGCAGCCGCACCGCCCGCACCCGTGAGGCAGGGGTCGTATGAAGCGCACGCCGGTCCTGGAGTCCAGCGCCGAGGCCCGCGAGGCCACGATCCGGGGAGCCCGCCTGGACTCGCTGACCGGCATCCGCTGGTTCGCCACGCTGGGCGTCTTCCTCTCCCACGTCGGCATCCTGATGCCGCTGCCGCACGCCCGCGGCCTGTTCTCGCTCGGCGAGTCGGGCGTCTCCCTCTTCTTCGTGCTCTCCGGCTTCGTGCTTTTCTTCGCGCTGCTCGTCGCCGCCCTGGCCCAGCAGGACCTGTCCGGCGGCCCGTCCTTCCTGCGCGGCCGGCCGCTGGTCCGGCTGGGCCAGTGGTCGTACGCCTTCTACCTCTTCCAGTTCACCGTGCTGCTGCCGCTCGCCCTGGCGGCCAACCCCGGGCGCCAGGTGGCCGACTTCTTCACCGACCCGCTGGCGCCCAAGGCGTCGTACACCGGCTACGCGGTCCTCGCCCTGGCGATCACCGTGGCTGTCTCGGCCTTCTTCTACCGCTTCGTCGAGCACCCGCTGGAACGGCGGCTCCGGCACCGGCTGCGCACACCGCCCGAGCCCGCGCACCACCGCGTCCCACCGCCCGAACCGTCCGATGACCCGACACCGTCCAAGGGGATTGCATGAGCGAGACCGCGACCACGCCCACGGCGCGGGAGGCAGCGCCCTTCCCGCAGGACAGAACCTGCCCCTACCAACCGCCGGGCGGCTGGTCCCCGCGTTCTCGCTTCCGGTGCCCTCCCGGGTGATCTGCGAGGTGCTCGGCGTGCCCTATGCCGACCACCTCTTCTTCCAGGAGTCCAGCCAGAACCTGGTGCAGGGCGTCAACGAAGTGCCCGTCACCTGGGGAGGCCGCTCATGACCGCGCAGCAGGACCAGGCCGGCACCGAGGTGCCGCGGCTCCGGATCGAACTGCGCGCCGAACACTGCGTGGGGGCGGGGCAGTGCGTGCTGGCGGCGCCGGAGGTCTTCGACCAGGACGAGGAGGGCGTCGCGGTGGTGCTGGACGAGCAGCCCGGCCCCGCGCACGAGGACGCCTCCGCGAGGCCGTGGACCTCTGCCCCTCCAGCGCGCTGCGGCTGCTGCGCTCCGCGGCCACGGACTGAACGGCGACCGGGGACCGAGCGGTGGCCACGGACCTCCCCGGCCGGGCCGGCCCGGTCAGCGCGAGGTCACGTTGGCCAGGATGCGGTCCAGCAGTGTGCCGAGCAGCTGAATGTCGTCGCCGCTCAGGCCCGCCAGCATCTGCTCCTGGCTCTTGAGGGCGACCGCCTCGATCGCCGTGCACATCTGCTCGCCCTCGGGCGTCAACGCCACGGTGGCCGCCCTGCGGTCGCTGCCCTCACGGTTCCTGGCGACCAGGCCGCGCCGCTCCATCGCCTCCAGGTGCCGGGAGAGGGTCGGCCCCTCGATGCTGAGGAACTTCGCCAGCGCCCGCTGGATCATCGGGCCCTCCAACTTGAGGGTGGCGAGCGTCGTCCACGTGGCGAAGGTGGCCCCGGACCGGCTCAGCTCCTCCTCGAAGAAGGTGCGGCTCTCCTTGGCGACCAGCCTCAGCTTGGGGGCGATGCTCTGGCGCAGCCACACCGGGCCGGCCTCGGACGGCGACGGTTCGCCCGGCGCCTTCGACTGCCTCGCCACGCTCTTACCTCCGCTCGTCGGCCACCACCAGGAAACTTATACCCGCAGGCATACGGCCCGGTGGGAGCGGTTGACCCTTCCAATTAAGCAATTGAGGATCGGGCAACCAGGGGGCTGTCGTGAGTGTCCCCGGAGGACAGCGGGCTCGTCTCCGACATCTGGGCCGAGTCGAACGCCACCGAACTGCGGAGCGCTCCCTCGGACGGCACCCCCTGACGCCGTGACCGGAGCAGCCGACCGGCCCGCGCGGGCCGCCCACACCTGGGGAGTACCCATGCCCATCAAGAAAGCCGTCGTGGTCGGAGCCGGGATCGGCGCCCTGACCACCGCGATCGGCCTGCGCCGGGCCGGTGTCGAGGTGACCGTCCTGGAGCGCAGGACCGAGCCGAACCGGCTGCTGACCGGCGGCGGGTTCATGCTGTGGCACAACGCCTTCGTGGCGTTGCGGCAAGTGGGGCTGGCCTAGCCGGTCGCCAAGGTCAGCTCGGAGATCCTCTTCCACGAGTTCCGCTCCGCGCGCGGCCGCACCCTGGCCCGCTGGGCGGTCGCACCGGAGTCCCGGCGGATAGGCGCCCCCGCGGTGGCGCTGCGCCGCTCGGAGCTCAACTCCCTGCTGCTGGACCAGGCCGGCGACACGGTGCGGATGGGCACGGTCCAACCGGAGCCGCACCGCCATCGCGCTGGTCGGCTTCGCCGCCGCCATCGTCGGGGCGTACCTCGCCTGACGGCGGCGCGACCGCGCGCGGCGGCCGGCTCCCCGGTGCGGCCGGGTCCCGGTCCAGCCGGGTCCCGGTCCAGCCGGGTCCCGGTCCAGCCGGGTCCCGGTCCAGCCGGGTCCCGGTGCGGCCGGTCCCGGTTCAGCGCACCGGGACGACCCGGAAGACCGGGATCTGCGGGGCCGCGCGCGCGAAGCTCTCCGGGCTCTTGTCGGCCACGACCCCGTTCTTCACGAAGATCCCGGCGCCCATCGGCACCTGGGTGGGGAACTCCCGGACGATCGCCGCGCGCTCCGGCTCGGGCACCTCGACGAGTTCGACGTGCCGCGCCCGGCGTCCGCGCACCAGCGTCCCCTCACCCGCGGCGCGGACGTTCTTCACCCAGTCGGACTGCGGGAACGCCTGGAGGATGTACTGCTCGCCGCCGACCTTCACGGGTGCGACGGGGTTGGTGAACTCCCGCCCCGACTTCCGGCCCTTGACCCGCAGCAGGTGCATCGGGCCGACCGGCAGTCCGATGGCGTGGAAGACCTCCATCATCCGGTTGCCGAACTTCAGGAACGGGGACACCGTCGGCCTGGCGGTGGCTGTGTCTGACATCGTGACTCCTTCTGGGTTGCGGGGCCGTGTCGGGTACGGGCTCAGGCCGGATACGGGGTCAGGCCGGCCTGCCGACCAGGGCGTAGGAGGTGCCGGCCGCTCCGGGGAAGAAGACCGGGCGGACGAATCCGCTGGCATAGGCCATGGTGATCACGTCGATGCGATTGCTCAGGGCGAGCTTGCCGATCACGTTGTGCACGTGGGTCTTGACCGTGGCCCCGCTGAGCATCAGGACGTCGGCGATCTCGGCGTTGGTCCAGCCGCGTGCCATCAGGTGCACCACCTCGATCTCGCGCCAGGTCAGCCGGTTGAACGCCTGGCGCAGCCGGATCGCGGCACCGGGGGTGGGCCGGCCGGCCGCGGGCCACGCCTCGGCCACCTGGTAGCCCGACCCGAGCAGCCGGACGGCCGGCGCGAGGGTGGCCGGCTCGGCGAGGTTGACGGTGACGCCGCAGACACGGGCGTGCTCGGCCGGCCGGGCCTGCTCGCGGTGCCGCTCGGCGTCGCCGGACATCGCGACCGCGATGATGTGCGGCATCACCGGGCAGCCGGCCGGCGCGTGCGCCGCGGCACCAGGTCGGCGTCGTCGGGCAGCACCACCACGTCCGGCACCCCGCGCCGGACGTGGCGGGCCAACTGGTGCGGGTGCGGTGCGCAGCCCACCACGCGGATGCCGTCCTCGCGGTCCAGGGCGGCGGCGAGCCCGGCCCGGTTCAGCGGGTCCCCGCACGCGGTCAGGACCGAGATGTGCCCGCGCTGGCGGGTGCCGGTGCCCTCGGTTCGGACAGGGTCCTTCATGGTTCCTTCTTCCCCCGAAGTCGGCTCAGCCGTCGATCGAGGGTCGCGGCCGAGTCGTAGGCAGATCGCCATTTACATAGCAAGCTATCTAATAGTGTTCCACGCTCTCCGCGGCTGTCAACGCGAGACCTGGCGCGCCGCGCCGACCGGGCTCCGGCGCCGACGGCGGCGCCCGGCGGATCGTGCACTGGTGGAGCGACCACGTGCCCAACCCGTGGGTGGCGCGCCGGCTGCGCGACCTCTTCGTACGGGCCGGCGCCGTCGACGCGGCGGTCCGGCTGCTGCCGGTGCAGCTCGACTCGCTGGCCGCCGCCGCGCCGCCGGCGAAGGGCCCGTTGCTCGCCCCTCCCGCTGGGCACCCGGAGCGCCTGTGCCCGCAGGTCCCGCTCACCCCGGACGAGGCCGCGGTCTGGGCGGGCCTGTCCGGCGACTCGTGACCGCGCTCCCCGGTCCGCCCCGGCGCGGGCCCGGCCCGCGACTGTGATCACGCTCACCCGGAGCCGGTGACGGCAGCGGGCCGCAGCGGCGGATCGCCCCGGCACAACGCGAGACGGTCGGCATCGTGACCACGATGCCGACCGTCTCGTCTGTGTGCGCGAGGGGGGAGTTGAACCCCCACGCCCTTTCGGGCACTGGAACCTGAATCCAGCGCGTCTGCCTATTCCGCCACCCGCGCATGGGTGTTGTCGTTGGGATTCTCACACTGCCCTGGACCTGTAGGTCTTGGTGGTGCGGGAGCCCCGTCCGACATGCAGAAGATTAGCACGGCGCGTGCGGTGCAATCACATCCGTTTCGGGGCGCCCGGTGGTGGCACACGCCCGGAGGGAAGGCGGTGTGGTGGAGCCCGCCGGTGCGGGACACTGGGGACACTGGTGGGTACGGCCGGAACCCCGGACCGCGTACAGCCGCCCCATCTACCATCGCAGTGGGTAGGAGGACGGCAGGCGCGGCACGGTGTGAGGGTTGACACTGACCACCCGAGCAAGATCGGGGAACCGCCGGTTTTTCCCACGCGTGGATACGATCAGTAAGCAGTATCGGAAACGAGCCGACGGACGATCCGGAGGAGGGAGGTGCCCGGTGGGTGTGCTGAAGCGTTTCGAGCAGCGACTTGAGGGCATGGTGAACGGCACCTTCGCCAAGGTCTTCAAGAGCGAGGTGCAGCCCGTGGAGATCGCGGGCGCGCTGCAGCGTGAGTGCGACAACAACGCGACGATCTGGAACCGCGACCGCACCGTGGTGCCCAACGACTTCATCGTCGAACTGAGCGCCCCCGACTACGAACGGCTGAGCCCGTACGCGGTCCAACTCGGCGACGAGCTCGCCGGGATGGTCAAGGACTACGCCAAGCAGCAGCGCTACACGTTCATGGGCACCATCAAGGTGCACCTGGAGCGGGCCGACGACCTGGACACCGGGCTGTACCGGGTGCGCAGCCGCACCCTGGCGTCCAGCGAGTCCCAGCACGCGCAGGCGCCGCAGGGCCACCAGCCGCCCGCCGGCCGGCCGCAGCCGTCGTACCAGCAGCCGCCCGCCCCGCAGCCGTACCCGCCGCAGCAGCCGCGGCCGGCCCGGCCCGCCCCCGACCGGCACGGCCCGCCGCAGCGCCCGGCCGGCCCGCCGCCGATGCCCGCCGCGCCGCCGCCGGGCGGCGCCGCCCCGGTGACCCGGCTGCCCGGCACCGGCGTACCGGCCGGCTCCCCCGCGGCCGCCACCCGGCGCTGGGTGGAGATCAACGGCACCCGCCACCAGATCTCCCGCGCCACCCTCGTGCTCGGCCGTTCCACCGAGGCCGACGTGCGCGTGGACGACCCGGGCGTATCGCGCAAGCACTGCGAAATCCGGGTCGGCACCCCCTCCGTCGTACAGGACCTCGGGTCGACAAACGGCATCGTGGTGGACGGACAGCACACCCAGCGCGCTACGCTCCGCGACGGCTCCCGCATTGTCGTGGGGAGCACCACCATCGTGTACAGGCAAGCCGAAGGGTGAAGCGGGGGCAATGTCAGAGCTGACCCTGACGGTCATGCGGTTGGGTTTCCTCGCCGTGCTGTGGCTGTTCGTCATCGTCGCGGTCCAGGTCATCCGGAGCGACCTGTTCGGGACCCGGGTGACCCAGCGCGGCGCGCGCCGGGCCGACGACCGGTCCCGCCCGCCGCAGCAGCGCCAGCAGCAGGTGCAGCAGCCCCGCCAGCAGCCGCAGAACAACCGCCAGCGACGCGGCGCCCCCACCAAACTGGTGGTCGCCGAGGGTTCGCTGGCCGGCACCACAGTGGCACTCCAGGGCCAGACCATCACCCTGGGCCGAGCGCATGACTCGACGATTGTGCTCGATGACGACTACGCGTCCAGCAGGCATGCCAGGATCTACCCGGACACCGACGGCCAGTGGATCGTCGAGGACCTGGGTTCCACCAACGGCACCTATCTGGACCGTAACCGGTTGACCACGCCCACCCCGGTCCCGCTGGGCGCGCCGATCCGCATCGGCAAGACCGTCATCGAGCTGCGGAAGTAGTCGCACAATGGGGCAGCGAAGCCACGACGCGCGAGCGAGAGGGTGGGCAGCGTGCGGATGTACCCGGAACCGACGGGGGAGGTACGCATGTCATTGAGCCTGCGTTTCGCCGCCGGTTCACACAAGGGCATGATCCGCGAGGGGAACGAGGACTCCGGCTACGCCGGCCCCCGTCTGCTCGCGATCGCCGACGGCATGGGCGGCCAGGCCGCCGGCGAGGTCGCCTCCTCCGAGGTGATCTCCTCCATCGTCACGCTCGACGACGACATCCCCGGCTCGGACATCCTCACCTCCCTCGGCACCGCCGTGCAGCGGGCCAACGACCAGTTGCTGCACATGGTCGAGGAGGACCCGCAACTGGAGGGCATGGGCACCACGCTCACCGCCCTGCTGTGGACCGGGCAGCGGCTCGGCCTGGTGCATGTCGGCGACTCCCGCGCGTACCTGCTGCGGGACGGCGTCCTCACCCAGATCACCCAGGACCACACCTGGGTGCAGCGGCTGGTGGACGAGGGCCGGATCACCGAGGAAGAGGCCACCACCCACCCGCAGCGCTCGCTGCTGATGCGCGCGCTCGGCAGCGGCGAGCGGGTCGAACCCGACCTGTCCATCCGCGAGGTGCGGGTCGGCGACCGCTACCTGATCTGCTCGGACGGCCTGTCCGGGGTGGTCAGCCATCAGACGATGGAGGACACCCTCGGCGGCTACCAGGCCCCGCACGAGACCGTGCAGGAGCTGATCCAGCTCGCCCTGCGCGGCGGCGGCCCCGACAACATCACCTGCATCGTCGCGGACGTGCTGGACACCGACGACGGCGACACCCAGGCCGCACAGCTCAACGACACCCCGGTGGTGGTCGGCGCGGTCGCCGAACACCAGTCGCAGCCCAACGACCCGCGGCACCTGGACACCCCGGCCGGCCGCGCCTCCGAGCTGGGCCGCACCCCGCACCAGGCCGGCCCGTCCGGCGCGTTCGGGCCGCCCGGCAGCGGCGACCCGGTGCCCGGCGCCCCGCTCGGCGCCTTCGGCGGCTACGACGAGGCCGACCTCGACAAGCCCGCCGCGCGCAAGTGGCCCAAGCGCAGCCTGATCACCCTGGTGGTGCTGGCCGTGGTGGCCGGCGGCCTGTACGCGGCGTACTCCTGGACCCAGACCCAGTACTACGTGGGCGCCAAGGGCGACCACGTCGCGGTCTACCAGGGCATCGACCAGAAGCTCGTCGGGCTCAGCCTGTCCAAGGTGCACCACGACCGCGCGGACATCCCGCTGAAGTACCTGCCGTCGTACCAGCGCAAGCAGGTGCAGGACACCATCGCCACCAGCAGCCTCGGGCAGGCGAACGACAAGGCCGACGAACTCGCCCAGCAGGCGGGGGTGTGCAAGAAGGTCGCCGACGCCCAGAGCGTGGCCGACAAGGCGAAGAACGCCGCGAAGAACGCGGAGAACTCGGTCGGCTCCGGCGGTGCCGCCGGCAACTCCGAAGGCAAGCAGCAGGGCGGGAAGAAGGTCACCACCACCCCGACCCCCGCTCCCGGTCCGACGCTGACGCCCGACGAGAAGAAGCTGGCCGGGCAGTGCAGCACGGACCAGCAGTAGTGCCGGTACGGAAAGCAGCAGGAAGGTTCGGCTCGTCATGAGCGCCAGCAACACCACGACGATCACGTCGATCGGCGCGCCCAACCGCCGCAACACCGAACTGGCCATGCTGCTCTTCGCAGTGGCGATCCCCGTCTTCGCCTACGCCGACGCCGGGCTCGCCAAGCACGGCTCGGTGCCCGCGAGCCTGGCGGAGTACGGCCTCGGCCTGGGCTGCATCGCGGGCATAGCGCACCTGCTCGTGCGGAAGTTCGCGCCCTACGCCGACCCGCTGATGCTGCCGATCGCGACCCTCCTCAACGGCCTCGGCCTGGTACTCATCTGGCGGCTGGACCAGGAACCCTCCATCACCACCGCCCAACTCGGCGGCCCGATGGCCCCCAAGCAGCTGATGTGGTCGGCGCTGGGAGTGGCGCTCTTCGCCATCGTCCTGGTCTTCCTCAAGGACCACCGCATCCTGCAGCGGTACACCTACATCTCGATGATCGTCGCGCTCGCCCTGCTGATCGCGCCGATCTTCTTCCCGGCGGTCTACGGCGCCCGGATCTGGATCACCATCCCCGGTGTCGGCTCGCTCCAGCCGGGCGAGTTCGCCAAGATCGTGATCGCGGTCTTCTTCGCCGGCTACCTGATGGTCAAGCGCGACGCCCTCGCGCTCGCCTCCCGCCGCTTCATGGGCCTGTACCTGCCGCGCGGCCGCGACCTCGGCCCGATCCTGGTGATCTGGGCGCTCAGCCTGATGATCCTGGTCTTCGAGACCGACCTGGGCACCTCGCTGCTCTTCTTCGGCCTCTTCGTGATCATGCTCTACGTGGCCACCGAGCGGACCAGCTGGATCGTCTTCGGCCTGCTGCTCAGCGCGGGCGGCGCCGTCGTGGTCGGCTCCACCGAGGCGCACGTCAAGGTCCGCGTCCAGGAGTGGCTGCACCCGCTCGCCCTCCAGAACGGCGGCGTCACCGAGACCGCCCAGTCCCGTTACGCCTTCGGCTCCGGCGGTCTGTTCGGCTCCGGCCTCGGCGAGGGCTACAGCCGGCTGATCGGCGGCATCGCCCCGAAGAGCGACTACATCCTCGCCACCGTCGGCGAGGAACTGGGCCTGGCCGGCGTGATGGCCATCCTGCTGCTGTACGGGCTGCTGATCGAGCGCGGCCTGCGCACCGCGCTGGCCGCCCGCGACCCGTTCGGCAAGCTGCTCGCGGTCGGCCTGTCCGGCGGCTTCGCGCTCCAGGTCTTCGTGGTCGCCGGCGGCGTCACCGGGCTCATCCCGCTGACCGGTATGACCATGCCGTTCCTCGCCCAGGGCGGCTCCTCGGTGATCGCCAACTGGGCGCTGGTCGCGCTGCTGCTGAGAATCAGCGACACCGCCCGGCGCCCGGCGCCGAGCCCAGCCCCCTCTCCCGATGCCGAAGCGACCCAGGTGGTGCGCAGCCAGTGAACAAGCCCCTGCGACGGGTCGCGGTCTTCTGCGGCCTCCTCGTCCTCGCCCTGCTCGCGCGCGTGAACTACGTGCAGTACGTCCAGGCCGGCCAGCTCTCCAGCGACCCGCACAACCGGCGGGTGGCGATCAACCAGTTCGCCCAGCCGCGCGGCGACATCATCGTGGACGGCAAGGCCATCACCGGGCACACCACGACCACCGGCAGCGACTTCAAGTACAAGCAGACCTTCACCGACGGCCCGATGTGGGCGCCGGTGACCGGGTACGCCTCGCAGGCGTACAGCACCACCATGCTGGAGGGCGTGGAGGACAAGTTCCTCACCGGCGACGACGACCGGCTCTTCTTCAACCGCACCGTCGACCTGCTCACCGGCAAGCAGAAGCAGGGCGGCAACGTGGTGACCACGCTGAACGCCAAGGCGCAGGCCGCCGCGTACAACGGGCTCGGCAAGAAGAAGGGCGCCGTGGTGGCGCTCGACCCGCGCACCGGCGCGATCCTCGCGATGGCCAGCACCCCGTCGTACGACCCCGGCTCCTTCGCGGGCAACTCGCTGACCGACGAGAAGAACTGGAACGCGGTCGCAAAGAAGAACGACCCGAACGACCCGACGCTGAACCGGGCGCTGCGCCAGACCTACCCGCCCGGCTCGACGTTCAAGCTGGTCACCGCGGCCGCGGCGCTGCAGAACGGCAAGGTCAGCGACATCGACAAGGACACGAACTCCCCGGACCCGTACATCCTGCCGGGCACCACCACCCCGCTGCCGAACGAGGGCAACATCCCCTGCAAGAACGCGTCCCTGCGCAAGGCGCTGAGGTACTCGTGCAACAGCGTCTTCGGCAAGCTCGGCGCCGAGGTGGGGCTCAAGGACATGGTCGACGAGGCCCAGCAGTTCGGCTTCAACAAGGAGCAGTTCGTCCCGGTCCGCGCGGACGCCAGCAACTTCGACACCGAGATGAGCCCCGACCACGTCGCGCAGTCCTCGATCGGCCAGTTCGACACCACGGCCACCCCGCTGCAGATGGCGATGGTCGCCTCCGCGATCGCGAACAACGGCAAGCTGATGCAGCCGTACGAGGTCGACAAGCTGGTCGCGCCGAACCTGAGCACCATCGCGCAGACCAGCCCCAAGCAGATGAGCCAGCCGCTGTCGGCGGAGAACGCGCAGAAGCTCCAGTCCATGATGGAGACCGTCGTCGACTCGGGTACCGGCACCAACGCCAAGATCCCCGGCGTCAAGGTGGGCGGCAAGACCGGTACCGCGCAGCACGGCATCAACAACCAGGGCACGCCGTACGCCTGGTTCGTCTCCTACGCGATGACCGACCAGGGATCGCCGGTCGCCGTGGCGGTCGTGGTCGAGGACGCCGCCGCCAACCACGACGACGTCTCCGGTGGCGGCTTCGCCGCTCCGATCGCCAAGGACGTCATGGAAGCGGTGCTCAACAAGTGAGAGACACGTCACGTCCGGATTGGGTCGCAGCCAGATACCGGTCGGATATCAGCGGACCGCTGAGCCGAATGTGCGCGCCGCGCGCCCGGTAGCGTATCTCCGAGCAGGCGTAGGGCACAGGTTCACATGTCGGGTTGAGCTTGGGACAGCGGGATTGAGGAGAGGGCAGAGCTATGGAAGAGCCGCGTCGCCTCGGCGGCCGGTACGAGCTGGGCTCGGTGCTCGGCCGCGGTGGCATGGCCGAGGTGTACCTCGCCCACGACACGCGCCTCGGCCGTACCGTTGCCGTGAAGACGCTACGGGTGGACCTCGCCCGTGATCCGTCCTTCCAGGCCCGGTTCCGCCGTGAGGCCCAGTCGGCCGCTTCTCTGAACCATCCCTCGATCGTCGCCGTGTACGACACCGGTGAGGACTACGTCGACGGGGTCTCCATCCCGTACATCGTGATGGAGTACGTCGACGGCTCCACCCTGCGCGAGCTGCTGCACTCCGGGCGCAAGCTGCTGCCGGAGCGCTCGCTGGAAATGACCGTCGGCATCCTGCAGGCCCTGGAGTACAGCCACCGGGCCGGCATCGTGCACCGCGACATCAAGCCCGCGAACGTGATGCTGACCCGCACCGGCCAGGTCAAGGTCATGGACTTCGGCATCGCCCGCGCGATGGGCGAGTCCGGCATGACCATGACCCAGACCGCCGCGGTGATCGGCACCGCGCAGTACCTCTCGCCCGAGCAGGCCAAGGGCGAGCAGGTCGACGCGCGCTCCGACCTGTACTCGACGGGTTGCCTGCTGTACGAGTTGCTGACCGTCCGGCCGCCGTTCGTCGGCGACTCGCCGGTCGCGGTGGCGTACCAGCACGTGCGCGAGGAGCCGCAGCCGCCGTCGGTGTACGACCCCGAGGTCACCCCGGCGATGGACGCCATCGTGCTGAAGGCGCTGACCAAGGACCCGGACTACCGCTACCAGTCGGCCGACGAGATGCGGGCCGACGTGGAGGCGGCGCTGGACGGCCAGCCGGTCGGCGCCACCGCCATGATGGGCGCGGCCGGCTACGGCTACCCGCACCAGTACGGCGACACGGCGGCCACCACCGCGATGCCGCCGCAGACCGACCCGCAGACCTCGATGCTGCCGCCGGCCCGCGACGACGACGGCGGCTACGGGTACGAGGACCGCCCGGACCGGCGGCGCCAGAAGAAGTCCAGCAACACCTCCACGGTGCTGCTGGTCGTGGCCGCGGTGCTGGTGCTGATCGGCGCGATCTTCCTCGGCAAGTCGCTGTTCGGCGGGCACGCCCAGAACGGCGGCACGGTGCCGGACTTCACCAACATCTCGATGACCGACGCGCAGGCCAAGGCGGACAACGTCGGCATCAAGCTGGTCAAGGGCCCGGCGGTCTTCTGCCCGAACGTCGACAAGAACCTGGTCTGCCAGCAGGACCCGAAGGCCGACTCCGAGATCCCGTCGGACAAGACGGTCACCGTCAACCTGTCGAAGGGCTCCGCACCGATCGCGGTGCCGGATGTGACCAACGACAAGTTCGACGACGCGAACACCGAGCTGACCAAGCAGGGCTTCCAGGTCGAGCAGAAGACCCAGACGTCCACCACCGTGGACGCCGGCACCGTCCTGAGCCAGAACCCGAAGGGCGGCACCAAGGTCGCCAAGGGCTCGACGATCACCCTGACCGTCGCGGTGCAGCCGAAGAAGGTCACCCCGACCAACGTCAAGGGCGACACCTACGACCAGGCGGTCAGCGCGCTCAAGGCGCAGGGCTTCACGAACATCACCCGGGGCACCGACCAGCCGTCCGACGAGACGCCCCAGGGCAGCGTCATCAGCCAGACACCCGATCCGAACGCGGGCGAGCAGTCGCTGGACACCGCGATCGTGCTGACCGTCTCCTCGGGGCCGCAGCAGAGCCAGCAGCCGCCGGCGACCATGCCGGGCGACCTGGCGGGCAAGACCGTCGGTCAGGCCAAGCAGGAACTCCAGGCGCTGAACCTGAACCTGCAGATCACCGCGGTCGACATGACGGGCAACCAGGCCGACGACAACGCCAAGGTCTTCCAGGTCGACCCGGGGGCGGGCACCCAGCTCCAGGAGGGGCAGCCGGTGACCCTCACCGCGGTGGGCGGAGGCAACGGCTTCGGCGGCCACTGAGAACGGCGCAGGCAAGCACGGCGAACGACGACGCAGGGCCCGCAGGCTTCCCGCCTGCGGGCCCTGCGTCGTGTCCGGCTACCGCCGCGTCACTTCAGCTCTGCCGGCGGGGTGCGCTGCGGGTCGACCTTCTGCGTGCGCACCAGCTGGCCCCAGACCACGTAGCGGTAGAGCGAGGTGTAGACGGGCGTGCAGGTGGTGAGCGTGATGTAGCGGCCCGGCTTGGTCTTGCCGGACTCCTTGGGGACCTGGTCGGTCACCGCGACGTTGTACTTCGAGGTCTGGTCGAGGACCTTGTAGACCTTGTAGACGTACCAGGTGTCCTTGGACTCGAAGACGATCGGGTCGCCGTCGTGGATCTTGTCGATGTTGTGGAACTTGGCGCCGTGGCCGTCGCGGTGCGCGGCGACGGTGAAGTTGCCGGTGCTGTCCCAGGGCATCGCGGACGGCGTGGGCTTGGTGTAGTAGCCGGCCACGCCCTCGTTGAGCACGTCGGTGGAGGTGCCCTTCTTCACCAGCACCTCGTAGTGCTTGCCCATCGCCGGCACGTGCAGGAAACCTATGCCGTCCTTGGTGTCCAGGCCGCGCGGGGCGCTGTTGCCGCCGCCGGACGGGCCCTGGGCCCAGTCCTTGCGGACCTTGTCGCCCGCCTTGCGCGCGTGCCGGTCGGCGATCACGTTCGTCCACCACAGCGAGTAGACGACGAACAGCGCGAGGACCAGCCCCACGGTGATGAGGACCTCGCCGATGACGCTGATGGTGGCCGCGACTCGGCCCCGCCCGGTGCGGTTCTCGGTGGTCACGCTGTTCCGTTCTGTTGTCGCGCCCTCAGCCATTGACGAGCGCGTCGGGCTTGCCCTTGCTGCGCGCACGCTCCTCGGTGAGCTTGCCCCAGACGATCAGCCGGTTGGTGCTGGTGAACTCGGGGGTGCACGTGGTGAGCGTGATGTAACGGCCCGGCTTGGTGAAGCCGGACCCGGGCGGTACGGGTTCGAGGACGCTGACGTTGCTGGGCGGAGTGGTCGCCAGCGAACTGGTCACGGTGTAGGTGTAGTACGTGGTGGAGGTCTCGACCACGACCTTGTCGCCGGCGACCAGGTGGTTGATGTAGCGGAAGGGCTCGCCGTGGGTGTTGCGGTGGGCGGCGACCGCGAAGTTGCCGGTCTTGTCCCACGGCATCGCGGTGTTCACGGGAGCGCCGTCGTAGTGGCCGATCATGCCCTTGTTGAGCACCTTGGTGGTGCTGACGCCCTGGGCGATCGGGGCCTTGACGTCCAGCTTCGGGATGTACATGATCGCGAAGCCCTGGCCGGGGGAGAAGGTGCCCGCCGCCCGGCTGGGATCACCCGAGCCGCTGTCCCACTGGTGCTCCAGGTTGTTCGACGCGCTGTTGGCCTGGGCGTGCGCCCGGACGTTGGTCCACCACAACTGGTAGGTGACGAACAGCAGCATCACGACGCCGAGGCTGATGAACAGCTCGCCGACGATCCGGCTGATCACCACCGCGGGGCTGTCCTTGGCGGCCTTGGCGGCCTTGCGGGCCTCCACCCGGCTCAGCGGCACGGCCGGCTGCTGCTCGGCGTGCTCTGCGGCGGAGCCGGCAGCGGCGTTCGCTGCGGCCGTGGAGGGGCTGTTACGGCCCCGGGCCCGGTGGCCGCCGCCGCGGGCGGCCGCCTTGCGTCTGGCGGCGCGGCCACCGTCCGCTCCCGCCGGACCGGCACCGGGTGATCCTGGCACCGGCGCGAGGGTGGCCGTGGGGCCCGGCCCGTCCGCGTCGGTGAGGAGGGGCATCTGCGCGGTCTCGTCCGGCTCCGGCACGGACAGGGGTTCGGGTGCCGGGGCGGGGGCGGGGGCGGGTGAGCGAACGGGGCCGGGCATCAGGTCCGGAGCGGCCGGTTCCCCGATCGGCGCCGGCTGTGCCGGCGGCGGCTGTGCCGGCGGCGCCATCGGCTCGGGCTGCGGCTGCCGTGCCATCTCCTCCGCGCGGAACCAGGGCGAGCCGTGTGACTGCGGAGGTCCTTGCGGCCCCTGCGGCTGCGACTGCGGCGGGCCCTGGTGCTGCGGCGAACCCAGCGGCCCCGGTGAACCCAGCGGCTGCGGCGGACCCTCGACCACCGGAGGGCGGCCGGGCAGCGGGTCGTTGAGCGGGTCCGCGAGCTGTCCGACGGCAACCTCGAACTGCCCGGTGTCCTCGTAGGACATCGGGCCGTCGGAGGCACGCTCCGGCCGGAGCGTGGTCACCTCCCGGCCTTCCCGACGGGTACGCCCGTCCCGACCACCGGGGCCAGTCCGTGCGACCGTTCCACCGCCTCCGGTTCGCCGCACTCGGCGAGCCAGTTGGCGAGCATGCGGTGTCCCCACTCGGTGAGCACCGACTCCGGGTGGAACTGCACGCCCTCGACGGCGGCCTCGCGGTGCCGGAGCCCCATGATGATCCCGTCCTCCGTCCAGGCGGTCACCCGCAACTCGTCGGGCAGCGTGTCCCGTTCGACCGCGAGCGAGTGGTACCGGGTGGCGGTGAAGGGCGAGGGCAGCCCCGCGAAGACGCCGGAGCCCTCGTGCACCACCGCCGAGGTCTTGCCGTGCAGCAGTTCCGGCGCCCGGCCGACCACTCCGCCGTAGGCCACCGCCATGGACTGCACACCAAGGCAGACGCCGAAGACCGGTACGCCGGTTTCCGCGCAGTGCCGGACCATGTCCACGCACACCCCGGCCTCCTCGGGAGTGCCGGGGCCGGGGGAGAGCAGCACCCCGTCGAACCCCTCGTCGGCGTGCGCGAGTTCCACCTCGTCGTTGCGCAGCACCTCGCACTCGGCGCCGAGTTGGTAGAGGTACTGGACCAGGTTGAAGACGAAGGAGTCGTAGTTGTCGACCACGAGAATGCGTGCGCTCATCGGAGTGCGGCCACCCCGTGCTGGACTGCGGTCATCCCGTTGTCGACGGTCACGTCGTTGAACGGCAGCAGCGGCTCCGCCCACGGGAACACGTACTGGAAGAGGATGTAGACGACCGCGAGGACCAGCAGGAGTGAGATCAACGCCCTCACCCACAGGTTGCCCGGCAGATGCCGCCAGATCCAGCCGTACATGCGGTGCCTTCCTTCTGAGTCCCCGCAACAGGGTAAAGGGAGATCGGCGACCAAGGGGGGTCCATGGGACAAAGCTTCGGCATGGGATCGACCTGTGCGCGCGCCCGTGCGGGCCGGTCGGCGGGGCCGTTCACGGCTGGTCCACAGGCTTCGCATAGCGGAGGTCCACCGATCCGGTGTAGCCGGGCAGCGTGGTCCGGCCGGCCGCCGCCACCTTCCAGCCGAGGCCGTACGCCTGCACGTACTGGAGGTAGTTGCGGATCGCCGGGCTGGCGTCGATCGCCTTCCGCAGCCGGCTCCGGTCGCCGATCGCGGTGATGCGGTAGGGCGGGGAGTACACCCGGCCCTGGAGGATGAGGGTGTTGCCGACGCAGCGGACCGCGCTGGTCGCGATCAGCCGCTGGTCCATGATGCGGATGCCCTGGGCGCCGCCCTGCCACAGCGCGTTGACCACGGCCTGCAGGTCCTGCTGGTGGATGACCAGGTCGTTCGGCTGCGGGTCGGGCACGCCGGGCACCAGCGGGGTGGCGTTCGGCGGGGCGTCGTCGAGCGTGACCTCGAGGGCCGGTCCGGTCAGCGGGGAGGTGCCGGCCGCCTTGCCGAGGGCGTCGATCCGGGCCCGCTCGGCGGGGCTGAGCCCGCCGCGCTGCCGGGTCAGCCGGTCCACGTCGGAGCGCACGTCCGCGAGCGACTTGTCCAGCTTCTCGTTCTGCGCGTTCTTCGCCCGGATGTTGTCCGACAGCTTCGGCAGCGGGTCGTCGCTGCGGATGTCGACGCCCTTGGCGGTGTCGAAGCTGGTCCAGAAGATCAGTCCGGCCAGCGCGAAGACTCCCGCACTGAGCACGCGCAGCGCTACCGTGCGGGATACAGCGCGAGATGTAGGGGCGGGGGAGGTGCCACCGGCTCCGGTCACCAAATACCCTTCTCCTTACAACCCAAGGGAAGCACTACGCTAACGGACGCCCGGGAGCGGCACCGCCTCCCACCGTCCCTCACCCGCCAGGCTGACCCCACAGACCCGTGCGGTTACGCAGCGCATCGACAGGAGATCCCTCGTGCCGAAGTCACGGATTCGCAAGAAGGCGGACTTCACCCCGCCGCCCTCCAAGGCCACCGCGATAAAGCTCGGCAACCGCGGCTGGGTCGCGCCGCTGATGCTGGCGTTCTTCGTCGTCGGGCTGGCCTGGATCGTCCTGTTCTACGTGACGCGGGGCGACCTCCCGGTGGACGCCTTCGGCAACTGGAACATCGTGGTCGGCTTCGGCTTCATCGCCGGCGGCTTCGTTGTCTCCACGCAGTGGAAGTAGCACGTCGGGGTTGGTCTCGCGCACTTGTCCACACGGTTATCCACAGTGGGGAAAAGGTCAGAAGATCTGTGGATAACCTCTACGGAGTTGACGCCGGTACGACCGGTGGTCGCTGCGGCGGCCACCGGTCTTTCGTTGATCTTGCAGGGAAAACCTGGTCAAACCGGGTCCGGTGACCCTCCGCACAGCGCTTCCCACCAGTTGTGCACAACGCGGTGAGCCGCCTCAGGAGTTTCCGTCCCGCTGTGGATAACGTCTGATCAACGCCAGGGACACGGGCCGGCTCGACGGTCCTCCACGGTCAGGACGTGACTTGCGCCACAGCCACGCCGATGACGGCGATCGAGGCCAGCAGCACCGCCGCGGTGGACCCCCACTGCACCGCTGACCGCCGCTCCCGCGGGGCGTAGAGCATCCCTATGGCCACCAGGGTGCCGGCCACCAGACCGCCGACGTGCGCCTGCCAGCTCACCCCGCTCCAGGTGAAGCTGAAGAGGATGTTCAGGCCGAGCAGGATCAGGATCGGTCGCATGTCGTAGCGCGCCCGCCGCATGTAGACGGCGGTCGCGCCGAACAGTCCGAAGATCGCCCCCGAGGCGCCGATGGTGAGCGCGTCCGGCGCGAGCAGCAGCACCGCGGCGCTCGCCCCCAGCGCGGAGACGAAGTACAGCGCGAGGTAGTGCGCCCGGCCGATCCGCTGCTCCAGCGGGGCGCCGATCCACCACAGCGTCAGCATGTTGAAGCCGATGTGCAGCGGGTTGGTGCGCTCGTGCAGGAACGCCGAGGTGATCACCCGGTACCACTGACCGTCGGCGGCGCCGCCGCACACCTGGTGGCCGAACATGTCGTGCCCGCAGACCGCGTACAGCCCGTAGTTCTCCGACACCGTGCCGGCGCCGGACCCGCCGACCGCCAGTTCCACCAGCCACAGCGCGACGTTCACCGCGATGAGGATCTTCGTGATCAGGAACGGGTCGCCCGTGCCCACCCGGCCGCCGGTGACCGTACGGGGCTGGGAGGTGTGGTGGGCGGACTGGTTGGCCTGGGCCACGCAGTCCGGGCACTGGAACCCGACCGACGCGCTGACCATGCACGCCGGGCAGATCGGCCGCTCGCACCGCGTGCAGCGGATACCGGTCTCCCGGTCCGGGTGCCGATAGCAGCAGACCGGCTGGTCCATGAAGTCCACTCCCCTGACGACACCCGACGACAACTCGCGCGCACCTGTGCCCGCGCCCTGCGCCGGCTGTGCACCCGTACGCCCCGCCCACTAGTACGTGCGGGCGGGGCGCGATGTTCCCCGAAGACTACGGGATCGGCGTCAGGAGGTGCGCCGCTCGATCAGCACCGTCTCCAGGACCACGTCGCTGAGCGGGCGGTTGGTGTGCGGGTTCGTCGGGGTGCCGACGATGCCGTCCACCACCTTCCGGCTGGCGTCGTCGGCGACCTCGCCGAAGATGGTGTGCTTGTGCGTCAGCCAGGTGGTGGGCGCCACGGTGACGAAGAACTGCGAGCCGTTGGTGTTCGGGCCCGCGTTCGCCATCGCCAGCAGGTAGGGCCGGTCGAAGGCCAGGTCGGGATGGAACTCGTCGGGGAACTCGTAGCCGGGGCCGCCGGTCCCGTCCCCCAGCGGGTCGCCGCCCTGGATCATGAAGCCCGACAGGACGCGGTGGAAGACGGTGCCGTCGTAGAGCTTCCCGTGCGACGGATCACCGGTCCGCGGATCGGTCCACTCCCGGCTGCCCTCGGCGAGCCCGACGAAGTTCGCGACCGTCTTCGGGGCGTGGTTCGGCAGCAGCCGGATCACGATGTCCCCGTGGTTGGTCCGCAAGGTGGCGTAGAGCTGCTCGGCCACGTTCTACCTTCCATGAATCTTCACTGACAGGGACAAATCCTCGCACGGTCCGTCCGGTGCCGTGGGCCCGATCGCCGTCCCTGCCCGGGCCACCGCGGCGGGTACCACGGGAATCGGGCCGACTGACCCGTATGGCTTGCCGCACATGCCGTACTTCGGGCGGCCGGGCATGATTTCAAACCGGGTGGACAGGCGAAAACCGTACGCCACCGAACCACCGAGGAGGAGGTTCCTGTGACCCGCATCGACAGCGTGCGCCACGCGGCCGACGTGACGAAGGACAGCGTGCGGCACGCCGCGGAGGTGGCGGCACCGTACGCGACCACGGCGAAGGAGAACGCTGTGGTCTACGGCAGGCAGTACGGCAGGCAGGCCGGCGTCTACGGGCGCCAGGCGGGAGCCGTCGCCAGGCAGCAGTACGAGGCCAAGCTCGCCCCCCGGGTCGGCCAGGCCCGTGACCAGGCGTGGGCCGCGGTGCCGCCCAAGGCCGCGAGTGCCGTGGAGACCGCGGCCCGCCGCACCGCGGACGGCGCGAAGGCCGCCACCGAGTACACGGCCCCGAAGGTCGGTACCGCGGTCGCCGCGACCCGTTCCGTGGCCGGGCCGGCCAAGGACGAGGTCGTGCTGCGCGGTGCGGCCGCCCTGCAGGCCCTGCGCGGCCAGGTGTCCGCCACCGACATCGACCGGCTGGTCCGGCGCCGGGTGTTCCGCAGGAAGGCCGGGCGGACCGCTCGCGACGTGGTGCTGGTGGCCGTGTGCTGCGGCGCCGCGGTCGCCGCCTGGAGGTGGTGGAACAAGCAGAACAACCCGGAATGGCTGGTCGAGCCGTCCGAGGCCACCGATGTGGCGGACCGGGCGTCGATGAACGGCAGCGCCACCCTCACGGTGGTGGACCCGCTCGACGGCGGCTCCGTGAACGGCTCTTCGGCCGGCTCGGCGTCCACGATCGACCACGTCGACGGCTCCGCCGGGGCCGGCGACCTGGACGACGAGGTACGCGCAAAGCAGGCGGAGGCGGACCGCAAGCGGGAAGAAGGGGACCAGTAGGAACCCGGCGGACCTGCTCCACACCGCTGGGAACCGCACCGGCCGGCGTCGCCCC
>NZ_JBFBIV010000120.1:0-21103 GCF_040702025.1 Streptomyces sp. NPDC088194
TCACCCCCTACGGCGGCGGCTACTTCTTCGCACTACCCGGCGTCCACGACCGCACCGACTGGCTCGGCCGCGCCCTGCTCACCTGAACGAGCACCCACCGAGGGCAACCGACAGCAACCAGGGGCGACCCGAAAGCGACCGGAGACCCGTCCCCGGCCACGCACACCGAACCGCCCCCCTCTGTTCACCGGGACGTCACCACCGGGCCGTTGTCATGTCGCGGCTCACCCGGACGATCGCGTTCGACACCGTGCGCGAATCGACATCGGCACGCGTAAGCACCACAAAGCGGAGGCTGACACAGCATGAGCACCACGGGCAGTACGAGCAGGTCAAGAAGAGGTCCGCGGCAGCGGACCGCGCGCTGGGGGGCGTTCGCCGGAGCAGCGGCGCTCGTACTGCTGGGCGGAACCGCGCCCGCCCACGCCGACACCGCGCACCACGGCGGCGGCGACAGCACTACCACCCCGATCAAGCACCTGGTGGTCCTCTTCGACGAGAACGTGTCGTTCGACCACTACTTCGGCACCTACCCGCAGGCCGCCAACACCGACGGCACGAAGTTCACCGCGGCGAAGAACACGCCGAAGAACATCGACACGGCCGCGCACGCCGGCCTGGTCAAGAAGAACCCGAACCAGTACGCGCCGCAGCGGCTGAGCCCGTCCGAGGCCGTCACCTGCGACCAGAACCACTCCTACGGCCCCGAGCAGTACGCCGCGAACGGCGGCAAGGCCGACCAGTACGTGCAGAACACCGACTCCGGCAAGTGCTCGGGCGGCCTGTTCTACCAGCCCGGCCTGGTGATGGACTACTACGACGGCAACACCGTCACCGGCCTGTGGAACTACGCCCAGCACTACACGCTCGGCGACAACTCCTACAGCTCCAACTACGGCCCCTCGACCCCGGGCGCGCTCAACCTGGTCTCCGGCCAGACGCACGGCGTGATCTCGGTGGACCCGAAGTCCGGCACCGAGAACCCGAAGCAGACCGCCACGCCCGACCCGTACACCGTGGTCTCCCCGAACGCCAAGGGTGTCGGCACGGTCGCCAACGACCCCGACCCGGCCTTCGACGACTGCTCGGACAACAGCCACACCAGCGCCAACGCGCTCGGTGAGCTGACCGGCAAGAACGTCGGTGACCTGCTCAACTCCAAGAAGGTCAGCTGGGGCTGGTTCCAGGGCGGCTTCCGCCCGTCCACCGCGTGGGACGGCAAGCAGGGCGACTACGCCAGCTGCCTGGGCAGCACGCACGCCAACGTAGCCGGCGCGTCCTCGGTCGACTACAGCCCGCACCACTCGCCGTTCCAGTACTACAAGTCCACGTCCAACCCGCACCACCTGCCGCCGAAGAACACGGCCGAGATCGGCCACAACGGCCAGGCGAACCACAACTACGACCTCACCGACTTCGACTCGGCGCTGAAGGCCGGCGACCTGCCCGCCGTCAGCTTCCTGAAGGCGGCCGAGTACCAGGACGGCCACGCGGCCTACTCCGACCCGATCGACGAGCAGAACTTCCTGGTCAAGGAGATCAACGCGATCCAGTCCTCCGCGGACTGGAAGGACACCGCGGTCGTGGTGGCGTACGACGACTCCGACGGCTGGTACGACCACGCCTACGCGGTGCCGCACAACGGCTCCAAGGACACCACGGTCGGCTCCAACGGCAAGGCCGCCGACAGCCCCGCCTGCCAGGCCGGTCCGGCCGCCGCGCAGGGCTACAACGACCGCTGCGGCCCCGGCACCCGGCAGCCGCTGCTGGTCATCTCGCCCTACAGCAAGGTGAACTCGGTCGACCACACGCAGACCGAGCAGGCGTCGATCACGAAGTTCATCGAGGACAACTGGAAGACCGGCCGGATCGGTGACGGGTCCTTCGACGCCCGCGCGGGCAGCCTCACCGGCGCGTTCGACTTCAAGCACCCGAACAACAAGCAGGTGCTGCTGAACACCAACGGCTCGGTGAAGTCGGTCAAGCAGATCAGCAGCCACCCGACGCCCCCCGGCAAGCCGGGCAAGCCCGGGCACGGCGGCACCGGCGGCTCGTCGAGCAGCTCGACCGGCGGCGGCAACGCCCCGTCCACGCAGCTCGCGCAGACCGGTACCTCCTCCCCGACCCTGCCGCTCGGCATCACCGCGGGCGTCCTGGTGGTCGGCGGCGGCGCGCTGTACTACGCCCGCCGGAACCGCGCCACGCGCAGCGTGGCCTGACCCCGCCACCGCGCGAGGCACCACCGCACCACCCGCGCCATCCGCGCCACCCGCGCTAGAGGGCTAGAGCGCCAGCGCACCTTCGGCCGCCACGCACGGGGCCTGCGAGGGGCCGTCCCGGAAGTCTCCGGGGCGGCCCCTCCGCCATGCCCGCGCACACCGCTCCGCCCCGCCCGTGCACGCGTCGGGCCTTGAAGCAACCGCCGGACGGTCGCACCGCGTTGCGTTCACGAGCTGAACGCATTTCACCGCTCACGGTCACGCCCGACATCCCTCCGTATTCCGATACGGGCTTTGTGCACAACTCTTGACATGGATGAAACACAGGGAGAAACATTCCGGTGTGCGTCGGGAGAGCGCTCTCACTGATCAACCGGTGGGCGCCCGCCCGGAGTTCGACACGTTTGACCCCCCACCCTGGAATCAGGAGAGTCGCCCATGCTCCCTCCCCCCACCGGCACCATGGCGCTGAGACCCGTGGCGCCCGCGGACCGTCGCAGACGGCGGAACATCGTGGCCGCGGTGATCACCGCCTTGGTCGCCTCGCTGCTGCTGTTCGTGCCGATGCGGTCCGCCCACGCGGCCGACAGCCTGCTCTCGCAGGGCAAGACCGCCACCGCCTCCTCCACCGAGAACGCCGGCACACCCGCCTCCGCGGCGGTCGACGGCGACACCGGCACCCGCTGGTCCAGCGCCGCCTCCGACCCGCAGTGGCTGGAGGTGGACCTCGGCGCCTCCGCCACCATCACCTCGGTGACCCTCAACTGGGAGACGGCGTACGCCACCGGGTTCAAGATCCAGCTGTCGTCGGACGGCGCCAACTGGACCGACGCGTACTCCACCACGACCGGAACCGGCGGCAAGCAGACGGTTTCCGTAAACGGTTCCGGGCGTTATGTCCGGATGTACGGCACCGCGCGCGCCACCGGATACGGCTACTCGCTCTGGGAGTTCCAGGTCTACGGCTCGGCCGGGGGCACCACGCCGCCGAGCGGCGCGACCCTGATCTCGCAGGGCCGCCCGGCGACCGCCTCCTCGACCGAGAACGCCGGCACACCCGCCTCCGCGGCGGTCGACGGCGACACCGGCACCCGCTGGTCCAGCGCCGCCTCCGACCCGCAGTGGCTCCAGGTCGACCTGGGCGCCACCTCGACGATCAGCTCCGTCACCCTCAACTGGGAGACGGCGTACGGCAAGTCGTTCAAGATCCAGACCTCGGCCGACGGTTCGACCTGGACCGACGTCTACTCCACCACCACCGGCACCGGCGGCAACCAGACGCTGAACGTCACCGGCTCCGGCCGCTACGTGCGGATGTACGGGACCGCGCGCGCCACCCAGTACGGCTACTCGCTCTGGGAGTTCCAGGTCTACGGCACCGCGGGCGACGACTCCGGCGGCGGTGACAACGGCGGCACCACCGGGGGCGGCACCGGCCCGATCCAGGGCGGCGGCGACCTCGGCCCGAACGTGAAGGTCTTCGACCCCTCGACGCCCAACATCCAGGGGCAGTTGGACTCGATCTTCGCCCAGCAGGAGAGCAACCAGTTCGGCGACGCCCGCTACCAGGTGTTCTTCAAGCCGGGCACGTACAACAACATCAACGACCAGATCGGCTTCTACACGTCCGTCTCCGGTCTCGGCAAGAACCCGGACGACGTCCAGATCAACGGCGACATGACCGTGGACGCCGGCTGGTTCAACGGCAACGCCACGCAGAACTTCTGGCGCAGCGTGGAGAACATGGCCCTCAAGCCGGTCAGCGGGGACGACCGCTGGGCCGTCGCGCAGGCCGCGCCGTTCCGCCGTATGCACGTCGAGGGCGGCCTCAACCTGGCGCCCAACGGCTACGGTTGGGCCAGCGGCGGGTACATCGCCGACAGCAAGATCGACGGCACTGTCGGCCCGTACTCGCAGCAGCAGTGGTACACCCGTGACAGCTCCGTCGGCGGCTGGACCAACGGCGTGTGGAACATGGTGTTCTCCGGTGTCCAGGGCGCTCCCGCCCAGGGCTTCCCGAACCCGGTCTACACGACGCTGAACACCACCCCCGAGTCGCGGGACAAGCCGTACATGTACCTGGACGGCAGCGGCAACTACCAGGTGTTCGTGCCGAACATGCGCACCAACGCCAGCGGGGTGGACTGGCCGAACACGCCGGGCACCTCGATCCCGCTGACCCAGTTCTACGTCGCGAAGCCCGGCGTGTCCGCGGAGACCATCAACGCGGCGCTCGCGCAGGGCCTCAACCTGGTGCTCACCCCGGGCATCTACCACGTCGACCAGCCGATCAACGTCACCCGCGCCAACACGGTGGTGCTCGGCCTCGGTTACGCCACGGTCATCCCGGACAACGGCGTGGACGCGATGAAGGTCGCCGACGTGGACGGCGTGAAGCTGGCCGGCTTCCTGATCGACGCGGGCGCCGGCAAGTCGCCGCAGCTGCTGCAGGTCGGCGCGCCCGGCTCCTCGGCGAGCCACGCGAGCAACCCGACCACCATCCAGGACGTGTTCGCGCGGGTCGGCGGCGCGGGCCCGGGCCAGGCGGGTACGGCCTTCGAGATCAACAGCAACGACGTGGTGATCGACCACACCTGGCTGTGGCGGGCCGACCACGGCGCGGGCGTCGGGTGGACCACCAATCCGGCGGACGAGGGCCTGAAGGTCAACGGCAACAACGTGCTGGCGACCGGCCTGTTCGTGGAGCACTTCGAGAAGTACGACGTCGAGTGGGCGGGCCAGAACGGGAAGACGATCTTCTTCCAGAACGAGATCGCCTACGACCCGCCCAACCAGGCGGCCATCCAGAACGGCAGCACCCGAGGTTTCGCCGCCTACAAGGTGGACGCCAACGTCACCAGCCACGAGGGCTGGGGACTGGGCAGCTACTGCAACTTCACCGCGGACCCGACGATCATCCAGGACCACGGGTTCGAGGCGCCGAACACGCCAGGGGTGAAGTTCCACGACCTGCTCGTGGTGTCGCTCGGCGGGATGGGCCAGTACGCCCACGTCATCAATGACACGGGACCGGGTACCTCGGGTACCTCGACCACCCCGTCGACGGTGACCAGCTACCCGTAACCGCACCGCGGTGGGGAAGGGCGCACGCAGTACACGATGAACAGTGCGGGAAGGGGCCGTCGTCCGGCAGCGGACGGCGGCCCCTTCCGCTGTCCCGGTCCCGGGGCGCCGGTCGGCATCCGTGCCCGCCATCGAGGCAGCGGGCCGGCGGCGAGCGCGAGCGCGGCCGCCGCGGAGCCCACGACCCTGGCCGGACCGAACCGGCGGGTCAGCGGGGCGGTTTGCGGGCCTCGATCAGGAAGCGGGTCGAGTGGGCCACGAACGGGCCCTCGGCGGCGATGAGTTCGTGCAGGTCGCGCAGCCGGTCGCGGTAGCGCTCGACGGTGAAGTCGGGCACCATCCAGATCACCTTGCGCAGGAAGTACACCATCGCGCCGACGTCGTGGAACTCCATCCGCAGCCGTTCGTAGCGCAGGTCGAGCACGTCGAGACCGGCCTCGGCGGCGGCCGCCCTGGCCGTGTCGGGGTGGCGCGGGCCGCGGTCGGCGTGGGGCTGCGGGCCGAGGAAGAACTCGTACACCTCCACGGCGCTGGCCGGGCCGACGTGCTGGGAGAAGTAGGTGCCGCCCGGCCGCAGCACCCGGGCGATCTCGTGCCACCACGCCGTGACCGGGTGACGGCTGGTGACCAGGTCGAACGCCTCGTCCGCGAAGGGCAGCGGCGGCTCGTCGGCGTCGGCGACCACGACCGCGCCGCGCGGGTGCAGCAGCGCGGTGGCCTTCGCGACGTTCGGCGGCCAGGACTCGGTCGCGGCCATCACCGGCGGGAAGGACGGCGCGCCGGCCAGCACCTCGCCACCGCCGGTCTGGATGTCCAGCGCGGCCGAGGCCCGGCCCAGCCGCTCCGCCATCAGCCGCTGGTATCCCCAGGAGGGACGCTGCTCGCTCGCCCGCCCGTCCAGCCAGGAGAAGTCCCAGCCGGCCACGGACACGGCGTCGGCCTCGGCCACCAGGTCGTCGAAGGTGCGGTTCATCCGGTCACTCTCGTGGGATCGGCCGACCCCCGGCAACCGGTTTTGCTCGCGCCCCGGCCCGGGTCCCGGCTCGCACCCCGGCCCAGGACCGCCCTCTCACGCCGGCGCCGGCGGGTTCAGCGTCAGGTAGCAGCGGATCGCGGTGCCGGCCGATCCGGTATGGGTGCGGACGAGGTCGGCCAGCTGATGGACCATCAATAGGCCGCGCCCGCCCGGCCGTCCGGGCGGCGGCAGCCGGCTGCCGGCCAGCGGGTCGACCAGCCGCCCGCCGTCGCGCACCTCGCAGGCGACGTGCCCGTGCTCGGCCCACACCCGCACCACCCCCGAACCACCGCCGTGCAGCACGCTGTTGGTGGTCAGTTCGGCGACGGCGAGCGCCAGGTCGTCCAGCCGCGGGCCGGCCAGCCCCAGCGCGTCGGCGGCCCGCACGGCGAACTGCCGTGCGGCCCGCAGCCGTTCGTCATCGAAGGTGTACGACGCGGCGAACCGCGGCTCCGCCAGCGGCACGTTGTAGGAGGCGACCGCCAACTCCGGTGCGTAGTGCGCGCTGATCCGGCGCCGCCCGCCCTCGATCAGCACCGGGTGGGTGACGCAGGCGTCGCCGAGGGCCTGCGGACCGAGCCGCGACGCGTCGTACAGGCACAGGATCGTGGCCCGGCGGCCGTCGAACGCCGCGTTGACCAGGGCCTCGTGCTGCACGCAGGCCGGGTACTCCAGCGGGGTGCGGCCCGGCCAGACCGGTTCGGCCACGATCCGGACCGGGCCGGCCGGCTGCGCGTCGGCGAAGGCGGCGAGCACGCCCGGGATGATCCGGCCGGGATTGCGGCCCGCTCGCGCCATGTCGGTGAAGTGCACACCGTCCGCGAGCGGCCCCAGCGCGTTGTGCAGCAGCGCCATCCGCTCCCCGGGGACCGCGACGGCGACCGGCTCGCCGGCGGCCAGGCCGTCCCGGACGAAGGAGAGGGTGCTGTCGAGGTATTCGGCGTCGTCGCGGTAGAAGAAGGCAGGGTGCGAGAAGGCGCTGGCGGCGGGCTCCACGTCCTCCGGCCCCCTTTCGGACACGTGTACCGGTCTCGCCAGTATGCGCCCCGAAAAGATGACCTTGTCGGGGGGCTGCCCCATGGCCGTCCCGATGGCCGTTCCGATGGCCGTCCCGGGGGCGGGCGGCGCGAGGGACGCCGTGAGAACGCCACCCGTGCCGGCGCCCGCCGTGGTTCCGCCCGCCGCCGCCCCGGCGACTTCCGGCCCGCCGAGTTCCGCACCATCGGCTTCCGCACTACCGAATTCCGTACCGCCGGCTTCCCTACCGCCGGCTTCCGCACCGCCCACCGCCGTACCGCTCATCGCCGTGCCCCCGTCCGCCGTGGCACCGCCGGGCAGCGCCGTGCCGTTGTCAGTCGTGGTTGATCGCCTCGAAGGCCGCGGACAGCGTCTCGCTCTCGTCGGCCGGCACCGCCCGCTCCAGCGCCGGCACGAGGTCGCGCCGCTCGTGGAAGAGGTACTGGTACATCTGGGTGAGGGCGCCGTCGACCGTCAGCCGCCGGGTCTCCTCGGGGTGCCGGCCGGTGAGCGCGCGGTCGAGGATGCCCTGGATCAGCTCGCCCTCCTGCCGGTCGCGCGCCACGAGACGGGCCGACTCGCCGTGCCGCTCCAGCACCTTGCTGACGGTGGCCTCCTTGGCCGCGAGGTGCCGGGCGAAGGTGTCGGCCAGCGGCCGCACCTCCTCGGGGGTGTCCCCGCCCCGCATCCGCAGGTCCTCGACCATCGCCAGCAGCAGCCCGCCGGACGTCACGAGGCTGGCCGCGAGCCCGGTGGGCACGTCGTGGTGGCCGTCGTGCCCGGCGGCGCCGCGCCCGGAGTGCCGGTGCCCCCAGCTCCACCGGCCGTGGCCGCCCCCGCCGTCGGCGTCCGCCACCCGCTCGTGCGCGGCCGCGCCGCCACCGGCAGCCGCGCCCGCGCCCAGGTCCGCACCCGGGTCCGGAGCCACGCTCGCACCGCCCGGACCGGCCCGGTCCGGCGCCGGCGCGCCCGTGCCCGGACGGTCGGGCATCTCCTCGCGCTCGCTCGCTTCGCTCATGCCACCGGCTCCTTGTCTGCGCTCGCGGGGACCTCGGGGTCTGCCCGATCCCGGCGGCCGTCCGCGCCATGCGTCGTGAGTTCCTCCATGTCCTACGGTGCTACGGTCCGGCCGTCCGCGCCCCTCACCTTCCGCCGGAGCGGGCACGGCTCACCGGCCGCCGCCCGCGGTTCCACCGCCGCTCCCGGGCCCGGAGCCCTCCTCCTCGTCGGGCAGGTCCGCATCGGCCACCAGGTGCACCGCGGCCTCCTCCGCCGAGGCGGCGCCGCCGTCGATGCCGACGTCCTCGCCGGTCACGCCGTCCTCCCGGGAGTGCGCGCCCTCGTCGGGGCCGACCAGACGGCCGGAGCGCAGGTCGCCCGCCTCCGGGTCGAGCAGTTCGCCGTCGGTGTCCGAGGCGTCGCCGAGCCCGTCGCCGCGCGGCGGCTGCCGGTCCGGGCGCTCGCGGGCGAGCCGGTCGTCCAGCGAGTCGCCGGCTTGCTGCTCGTCGCCGGTGGTGCCGGTGTCCTCGACGACCAGCGGGCGGTCGGGCGGTGAGTACCCCTCGTCGAGGACGTCGACCACACCGCGGTCGTCGAGGGTGTCCTCGGGTTCGAGCGGCCCGGTGTCCTCGCGGATGTCGCGGTCGCCGCCCTTGTCGGGCTGGTACACGTCGTCGCCGCGGCCGAGGTCGTCCGGTCCGCGCTGCTGCTGAGTCATGTGCGTGCGCTCATCTCGTCGAGGACCGCGTCGTTGAAGGCGTCCAGGTCGGCGGGCATCCGGCTGGTGATCAGGGTGTTCGGGCCGTTGGTGCAGACCCGGACCTGCTCGTCCACCCAGGTGGCGCCCGCGTTGCGCAGGTCGGTGCGCAGGCTCGGCCACGAGGTGACGGTGCGGCCGCGCACCGCGTCGGCCTCCACCAGTTGCCAGGGGCCGTGGCAGATCGCCGCGACCGGCTTGCCCGCGGCGAAGAAGGCGCGGACGAAGTCCACGGCGCCCTGGTGCAGCCGCAGCGCGTCGGAGTTCGGCACGCCGCCGGGCAGCACGAGCAGGTCGAAGTCGGCCGCGGACGCCTCGTCGAGGGTCACGTCGACCGGGAAGGTGTCGCCCGGTTCGAGGTAGTTGTACGCCAGTACGGTCCCGGGCAGCGGCGCGACCACCTGCGGGTGGGCACCGGCCTCGGTCAGCGCCTGCAACGGCGAGGTCAGCTCGCTCTGCTCCACTCCCTGGGGCGCCACGAGGATCGCGCTCCGCACGTCCATCACGTCCTCTCGTGTTCGGGGTGGGCGCAGCCGCATGACCACGGACCCCGCCTACCCCTTCACCTGGTGCAGAAACGGGCATTTCACCCGCTTTCCACCATCCCTCCGAGTCCCCCGCGCCGCCAACCCGCGGATCGGCCCCACCGGGCGGACGGCAGACCACACCACCTCGGGGAGGGACCGGCCCTAGCGCACTCCGCGGGGGCGGAACTGGACGCTGATCCGGCCGCCCACCGCGGAGCGCGTCTTGGGGATCGCGTGGTCCCACGTCCGCTGGCAGGACCCGCCCATGACGATGAGGTCACCGTGCCCGAGGGGCCGGCGAACCGTGGCGGGGCCGCCGCCGCGCGGGCGCAGCAGGAGTGGCCGGGGCTCGCCGAGGGAGAGGATCGCGACGAGCGTGTCCCGGGTGCTGCCCCGCCCCGTACGGTCGCCGTGCCAGGCGACGCTGTCCCGCCCGTCGCGGTAGTAGCACAGCCCGGCCGTGGTGAACGGCTCGCCGAGTTCCGCCGCGTAGTACGCGCCGAGGGCGTCACGGGCGCGTTCGAGCACGGGGTCGGGCAGCGGCTCGCCGGCACCGTAGTGGGCCAGCAGGCGGGGGACGGCCACCACGTTGTCGTACATGAGGCGCCGCTCGGCCCGCCAGGGCACCTCCGTGGCGAGGCGTTCGAACAGGTCGTCGGCGCCGGTGAGCCAGCCGGGGAGGGTGTCGATCCAGGCGCCGTCACCGAGGCGGGTGCGGTGGACCGCGGCGAGGTCGCCGAGGCCGGGCCCGCTGGTGTCGAAGAGGGACGCCTGCTGATGGTGCATACCACCAGCGTAACCGATATTCGTACAGTCATTCGAATAGCCAGGGTGCGGGAGCGCGTGGCGCCCGGTCGGCGCACGATAGGGGCATGCTCTTCGCCGAGGTCGCCCGGGTCTCCAGGGAGGTCGCGCGGACGTCCGCGCGGTCCCGCAAGACGGAGCTGCTCGCCGAGTTCTTCCGCGCCGCACAGCCCGAGGACGCCCCGATCGCCATCGCCTACCTGGCCGGGCGCCTGCCGCAGGGCCGGTTGGGCATCGGCTGGGCGGCCTTGCGCGACCGCGCGGAGCCGGCCGCCGAGCCGACCCTGACGGTGCGGGCGGTCGACGCGGCGCTGACCGACGTCGGCGAGGTGTCGGGGCAGGGCGCGCAGACCGGGCGGCGGGCGCTGCTCCAGGACCTGTTCGGCGCGGCGACCGCGCCGGAGCAGGAATACCTGCTGGGGCTGCTCACCGGGGAGGTACGGCAGGGCGCGCTGGACGCGGCGGCGATCGAGGGGCTGGCGGCGGCGACGGCCGCGCGACCCGCGGACGTACGGCGGGCGGTGATGCTCGCGGGGGCGCTGGAGCCGGTGGCGCAGGCGCTGCTGGACCGCGGTCCGCAGGCACTGGCCGGCTTCGCGTTGCAGGTGGGGCGGCCGCTGCTGCCGATGCTGGCCGGCGCGGCGAAGAGCGTCGAGGAGGCGCTGGTACGGCTCGGGCCGTGCGCGGTGGAGGAGAAGCTGGACGGCATCCGGGTCCAGGTGCACCGCGACGGCGACCGGGTGCAGGTCTTCACCCGCACCCTGGAGGACGTCACCGCGCGGCTCCCGGAGGTCGTGGCCGCCGCCCTCGCGCTGCCCGCCGAACGCTTCGTGCTCGACGGCGAGGTGCTGGCGCTGGACGCCGACGGGCGGCCCCGGCCGTTCCAGGAGACTGCGGGCCGGGTCGGCTCCCGGGTGGACGTGGCGACGGCCGCCGCCGCGCTGCCGGTGCACCCGGTCTTCTTCGACGTGCTGTCCGTCGAGGGCCGCGACCTGCTGGACCTGCCGTACGCGGAGCGGCACGCGTCGCTGGCCGCGCTGGTCCCGGCCGAGCGCCGGGTGCGGAACCTGCTCGTCGCCGACCCGGGTGACGAGCAGCAGGCGCGGGCCGCCGAGGAGTTCTTCGCGGCGACGCTGGCGCGCGGCCACGAGGGCGTCGTCATCAAGGCCGCGGGCAGTCCGTACGCGGCCGGGCGGCGCGGCGCGACCTGGCTGAAGGTCAAACCGGTGCACACCCTGGACCTGGTGGTGCTCGCCGTCGAGTGGGGCCATGGCCGCCGCACCGGCAAGCTGTCCAACCTGCACCTGGGCGCGCGGGCCGACGACGGCTCCTTCGTGATGCTCGGCAAGACCTTCAAGGGCCTCACCGACGCCCTGCTGGACTGGCAGACCGAGCAGTTGCTGGCCCGCGCGGTCTCCGACGACGGCCACGTGGTGACCGTACGGCCCGAGCTCGTGGTGGAGATCGCCTACGACGGGGTGCAGACCTCGCCGCGCTACCCGGCGGGCCTGACGCTGCGCTTCGCCCGGGTGCTGCGCTACCGCGAGGACAAGACCCCCGACCAGGCCGACACGGTGGCCGCGGTCCGCGCCGCCCACACCGGCTAGCGTCCGTCGTTCGCGGTTGTGGGCGCGCCTGCCCGGGTACCCGAAGGCGACGCACCAAAGGAGAGGTGAACGGTCATGGCCCGCACCACTCGGCGCGCCACGGTGCGCGCACTGCTCGATCTGTACGGCCGCACGTACGCCGACGAGGCGGGCATCCGCCTCACCGACGCCCCGCAGCCGCTGTACCGGCTGCTCGTGCTGGCCGGCCTGCTCAGCGCCCGTATCCGGGCTGGCGTCGCGGTGGCGGCGGCCAGGGAGCTGTCGGCGGCGGGCCTGCGCAGCCCGCGCGCGATGGCGGAGGCGACCTGGCAGCAGCGGGTCGACGCGCTCGGCCGCGGCGGCTACCGGCGCTACGACGAGCGGACCGCCACCCAGCTCGGCGACGGCGCGGAGCTGGTGCGGACGCGGTACGGCGGCGACCTGCGGAGGATGCGCGCCCGCGCGGGCGGTGACCTGGGCGAAGTGCGCCGCGAGCTGCGGGAGTTCCCGGGGCTCGGCCCGGCCGGCGTGGACATCTTCCTGCGCGAGGCGCAGGCCGTCTGGCCTGAATGGGCGCCCTACTTCGACGCCAAGACGCTCCAGGGGGCCGCACTCCTCGGCATGCCCGACTCCCCCGCCCGCCTGGCGCGGCTCGCCGACGGCACCGACCCGTCCGTGCTGGCCGCGGCCCTGGTCCGCGTCGCGCTCGACAAGCACGCGGTGGCAACAGTCGAGGAGGCGGCCGCCGGGCGCTGAGCGGCACCCGCCGAACGAGCGGCACCGGGTCACCCCGGCTTCGGGTCGGCCGGGCGCGGGCCGGCCGTTTCCGGGTCGGCCGTCTCCGGGGCGGCCGCTTCCGGGGCGGCGGCGCGTTACCGGTTCTCCAGCCGCAGCCTCGCCTCCTGCTCCTGGTCGCCGGCGGCGGTGCCGACCACGCGGACCGAGAACGCCTCCGCGAGGCCCTCCCGGAGCCGGTCCACCGCGAGGTAGCCGCCCTGGGCGGTGATGGTGACGGGTTCGGAGAGCCGGCCGGGGTCGGCCAGACCGAGGGTGCGCGAGACGTCGAACGTGGCCGTCCACACCGTGGGGTGGCCGCCCTCCGTGTCCACGGGTTTGTCGTCCTCGGCGCGGTCGGACGGGAAGCTCGCCTGGAGCGCGGCCAGGACGGCGACCGCGTCCTCCTTGACGCAGCTGTCCAGGACGACCGCGACCTGCGCTGACGGGTCAACGGGTTGTTCTTGCGCGGTACTCACGATGATTCCTCTCCGGTGGACCAGTGGACCGGCGGGCGGGCGGTCGGTCCGCGGGCGCGGCGGGCCATGGTCAGCGCATTTCCGCTGCGAGCCGGACAAAACCCTGTACTGGTCCGAACGGGCGAGGGCTTTCCGGGTGGTTCCGTCGCCCGCGGTCTGCGGCACAATCGGGGGATGCCGCGACGCACCGCCCGTACCTCCCGCACGCCCCGGGCCGACCGCCCCGCTCCCGCCGCCGCTCCTCCGCCGGCCGCCGCCTGCCCCTGCGGGCTGCCCGCTTCCTACGGCGAGTGCTGCGGCGCCCTGCACGCGGGCAAGGCGGCCGCGCCCACCGCCGAACGGCTGATGCGGTCGCGCTACGCCGCCTTCGCCGCAGGCGACGCCGCGTATCTGCTGCGCACCTGGGCCGCCGCCACCAGACCGCCGGACCTGGACCTCGACCCGGAGGTGCGCTGGACCGGCCTGGACATCCTCGGCCGCACCGGGGGCAGCGCCTTCCACGCCGAGGGCACCGTCGAGTTCCGCGCCCGCTACCGGCTGCGCGGGCAGGACGGCGAGCAGCGCGAGAACAGCCGCTTCGTCCGCGAGGGCGGGCTGTGGGTCTACGTGGAGGCCCTGGCGTGACAGAGGTGCCCGGGCTCGATCCGGTGGTACGCGCGGCCGTGGCGCGGCACGTGCTGGAGGTGCTGGCCGAGGCGTGCCCCGGCGGCCGGGCGGACCTGCGCGGGTCCCTCGCGGCGGGCACGGCCGACCCGTACAGCGACATCGACGCCGTCTGGACGGTGCCGGACGACCGGTTCGGCACCTGCGTGGACCGGGCCGGCGACCTGCTCGCCCGGGTGCGTCCGCTGATGTCGCTGCGCGGCGACCCGGACACCGCCGGCACCCCCGGGCGGCGGCTGCTCTTCGTGGCCTTCGAGAGGCTGCCGCCGTTCTGGCGGCTCGACCTGGACATCGCCGCGGAACCCGGTGCCGCGCCCTCCGACCCCACCGTGCGCCACCCCTGGCCGCCGGCCGCCAGCGCCCTCGCCAACGGGGTCGCCGCCGTCAAGGCACTGCACCGCGGCGACCCCGCCACCGCCCACGCCCTCCTCACCCGCGCCTACCCCCGCGTCGGGCTGCCCCCGCACCCCACCGGCCGCTTCCCCGACGACCTCGCCGCCCTGACCCGCGCGGCCCTCGCCCTGGACCCGACCGTCGGCGCCCAGGCCGCCGCCCTCACCGCGCTCCCGCTCCCCTGACCGCGTGACCGCCCGCCAGCCGGTGCGTACCCGCGCAGCCCGTGATGCCCGCGACAGCCGCATGACGTGCGTGCGTTACGCGATCGGGTCGCGGGCGTCGTAGTGCAGGAAGCCGCGCTGGAAGAGCCCGATCACCGTGATCGCGACGATGCAGGCGATCCCGCCGCCGACCACCGCCGCGGTCGGGGAGAACAGGTCGGACGCGGAGCCGGCGAGGAAGTCGCCGAGCCGCGGCCCGCCCACCACGACGACCAGGAAGACGCCCTGGAGCCGCCCGCGCATGTCGTCGGGCGCGGCGGACTGGAGCATCGTGTTGCGGAAGACCATGGACACGGTGTCGGCGCAGCCCGCGACCGCGAGGAAGAACAGGCCGAGCAGGAGGTTGCGGGTGAGGCCGAAGACGGCGACGGCCGCGCCCCAGGAGCCGACCGCGACGAGCACCGCGAACCCCTGGCGGTGGACCCGGCCGAGCCAGCCCGAGAAGACGCTGCCGAGCAGCGCCCCGGTCGCGGGCGCGGCGGCGAGCAGCCCGACCGTACGGGTGTCGCCGCCGAACCAGAGCCCGGCGACCGCCGGGAACAGCACGCGGGGCTGCGCGAGCACCATGGCGGCGAGGTCGGAGACGAAGGTCGTCCGCAGGTTGGGCCGGGCACCGAGGTAGCGCAGCCCCTCCAGGACCGACGGCCTGCGCCGTACGGCGGCCGGGTCGGCGCCGGGCTCCCCCGGCAGCATCGCCGGCAGCCGCCACATCGCGTACAGGGAGGCGGTGAAGGCCGCCACGTCGATCAGATAAGCCGCCTGGTAGCCCCAGAAGCCGACGAAGACACCGCCGAGCATCGGCCCGGCCATCTGCCCGACCCCGCCGGCGAGGGAGGCGAGCGCGTTGGCGGCGGGCAGCCGCTCGGGCGGCAGCAGCCGGGGGATCATGGACGAGCGGGCGGGCGAGTTCATCGCGAAGCACACCGCCTGGAGGGCGACGATCGCGTAGAGCGGCCAGACCTTGTGCACATGGGCGATGGCCACGACGGCGAGCGCGGCCGACAGCACCGTCGCGCCGCTCGCGGTGACCAGCCCGAGCCGGCGCCGGTCGACCGCGTCGGCGACCGCACCGCCGTAGAGGCCGAAGACGATCAGCGGGACCAGGGAGCACAGGCCGACCAGGCCCACGTAGAAGCTGGAGCCGGTGATCGCGTAGACCTGGAGTGCCACGGCCATCGCGGTCATCTGCTGGCCTATGTAGGACACGGCGTTGCCGAACCACAGGCGCCGGAAGTCGGCGTGCTCGCGCAGCGGGGAGATGTCGGCGAGCAGCCGGGAGCGGCGCGGGGCGGGGATCGCGGCCGGCGCCGCGACGGTCGAGGCGGCGGCCGGGGCGCCCGCGGCGGTGCCGGAACCGGCCGCCGTACCGGACGGCTCGACCGCGTCGCGGTGGTCTTCTTCACTGTTGAGCACGCGAAACCGTAGCAACCGGGGCCGCCGCGCGAAGCGGCGGGGCGCACGGCGGCGCAGGTGGGCGCACGGGTGACACATCCACCCGGGTGGCCGACGCGGACCGAAACCGGCTGGTGGCTCAGCGTGCGTCGGCATACGCTGACCGGGACGAGCAAGCCGTCGGGGAAGTACCTGGCCCCGCGGCCCAGTCCCGGAACCAGTCGCCGACTCGGCCACGCTTTCCGGCACCGGCATCAGGCGCCACCGCGTCCGCACCGCCCGAAAGAGAAGGACCTCCCACCGGGCGCCGTGACGCGAGGAACCGACCGCGTTCGGCCGTCCCGGACCACGCGACGCTAAGGAGTGCGCGGTGTCAGCAGACAAGCCCATCCGCAAGGACAACACGGCCGAACGCGGCGGGGACGTCACGTCCCTGCTCGACGAGGAGCGCCCGCTGGACGCATGGTCCCGCTGCGCGCCGATCCGGCTCGCCGGATACGAGGACGACCCCAGCGAGACGCACATCCTGCGCAGCATCGACTGACGGTGCCACCCGGCTGACGGCGCCTCGTACGGGGCGCCGTTCGGCACGCGGGCGCGACCCGCGCCGGCAACCGCCCGCCGCCCGGACGACCTCCGGGGGCGGGCCGGGGCGCCGCCGTCCACGGCTGACGGGATGTCAGCGGCCGTTCACCCCAGGTACATCGCGACCCCCGGCCGACCCACGGGTATCCGACCCAGGACACCGATGTGACATGTGTCATGCACGGATAGACGTAAATTCCGTGTGTATTTCGCATGCATGGACCCCGACCGGGCAAACGGCCCTCGTGTGCGCCGATTTCGCCGACCACTCGAGGAGCAGACCTATGCTGATGGCCCACCCGACCGTCCTGCGCAACCTGGTGGAGCGTTACGAGACGCTTCGCGCCGTCGTCGACGAGGGGCACGCGGACGGGTCGGACCGTGCGGAGGGCGTCGACCCCCTGGTACGGCAGCAGTTGCAGGACACGATGTACACGTTGTGCGTGTCGACCGGCACCCGGGAGATCGGGGCGGCGCTCGCGGCCGCGCGCCGGCACATCGACACCATCGCGGCCGGGGCGCTGGACGCGGACCCGGCTCGCGACGTCAGCGCGGCCTGAGCACCACCAGGCCGCGCTCCTGATCCGGTGACCCGCTGAACGCCGGCCACGGATCTCCCCCATCGCAGCACCGCAGCACCGTACAAGCGAAGAACGAAGGCTGAAGCACCGACCGGACGACGGCGTACCGGACAGCGACCCCGCGGGTGCGGGTCGCGGTCGTCCACGCGGCCCGCCGCCCGCGCATCATGGTCACCATGATCCCGCAGCACCGACCGGCCTCCGCCGCGCCTTCCGCCGAATCCGCTGAACCTGCCGAACCTGCCGAACCTGCCGAACCCATCGTCTCCGCCGCCTCCACCTGCTCGGCCGCACCCGGGGTCGTGCCGGGCAAGTACGCCCGCGTGGAGCGGGAGCGCCGCTTCCTGTTCGCGGCGCCGCCGGGTGCCGGGCACGGACCCGTACACCGGATCACCGACCGCTATCTGCTCGGCACCAGGATGCGGCTGCGCCGCGTGGAGCCGCTGTCCGCCCGGGCCGCCGCCCCCGGTGCCGGGAATGACCGACCGGGGCTTTCCGCCCCGCAGTTGAAGCTCACCCAGAAGATCCCGGCGGACTCCCCCGGGCCCGTACAGGGGTTGCTCACCAACACGTATCTCTCCGCCGCGGAATACGAGGTGTTCGCGGTGCTGCCCGCGCGCGTGCTGCGCAAGTCCCGCCACAGCGTTCCGCCGCTGGGAATCGACGTGTTCGAGCCGCCGCTGCACGGACTGGTGCTGGCCGAGGCGGAGTTCGCGGACGACGCCGAGATGCACGCCTTCGAGGTGCCGCGAGGCGCGGTCGCCGAGGTGACCTGCGACCCTCGGTTCACCGGCGGCAGCCTGGCCGCGGCCGGCCGGGGCGAACTGCTGGCGTGGCTGGCCGAGTACGGCGTCACCCCGGAGACAGCGGGCAACGGAAATTCATAGTTTCGTTCCATTCTCCCGGGGCATTCGCCCTCGAACCCCGCGGCTCACCAGGCATTTCCCGGTTCCGTCCGGAGGTCCCGCCCCTATCGGCAGGGCGGGACCACGGCCAGCGCACGGTCACCCGTTGGGATGAATCGGCGTGCGGACATGCCCCGTTTGGCCGTGTCGCGCGTTGTCCTCGGTGCGGGCATACGGCTCGTGATGTTTTCCCGGAAGGCAGTGAGCGTATGAACAAGGTCGCCCGAAAGGGACTGGTCACCGCGATGGTCGCGGGCGGTGTGCTCGCGTCCGCCGGGTACGCACAGGCGGACGCGACGGCCGGCGGCGAGACCGCGGGCTCGCCGGGCGTCCTGTCGGGCAACTCCGTCCAGGTCCCGGTGCACGTCCCGGTGAACGTCTGCGGCAACACCGTCGACGTGGTCGGCCTGCTCAACCCGTCGATGGGCAACACCTGCGCGAACACCTCGGCCGGGTCGTCGGCGGCCGGCTCGTCCGCGTCGTCCGCTGCCAAGTCGTCGGCCTCGTCGGCCTCGTCGACCAGCGCCCGCCCCGCCAAGCACGCCGGCCCGGCCGCCGACGAGTCCGGGGCCGGCTCCGCCGGCTCCCGTTCCTCCGGCGGCGCCCACGCGGCGGGCCGCACCACCGGCTCCCCGGGAGTGCTGTCCGGCAACTCCCTCCAGCTGCCGATCGACCTCCCGATCAACGTCTCCGGCAACTCGGTGAACGTGGTGGGGGTCGGCAACCCCGCCTTCGGCAACACCGCGGTCAACAGCACCCCGCCCCCGCCGCCGGCCCACCAGCCGATCCCCGCGCCGCCGAACGACACGGTGGACACCGCCTACTCCGCGGCCCACCCGTCCCTCGCGCACACCGGTGCCGACGGCCTGGGCTGGACCGCCGGCACGAGCGCGGCGCTGCTGCTCGGCGGCGTGGTGCTCTACCGCAAGGCGCGCCCGGCAGCCCGAACCGCCGCCGCGGCGCAGGCGGTCGGGTCCGCCCGGCGCTGACCGCCGCCGGCCGGCGGCGCCCCCTCCTCGTCCGCCGGCCGGCCCCCACAGCACCCCCGCGACACCCCGCACCGCCCCCACTCCCGGCCCGCCGTACGCCTTCCGCACGGCGGGCCGAATCCGTCAACTCGATTACCCGCGCCCGTGACCAGGAAAGACGCCGCTCGGCCGGGCGCGGCGGAGCGCTCCAACCCCTAGGGTGTATGCGCGCACATACACGCACGCAGGCTTCAGCGCCGAAGCCCGTCCGTGCCGTGCCCCACCCTTACCGCATCACCGCGAAGACGTGATTCGAGGAGCCCCGCAATGGCGTTGCCGCAAGGCACGCTCAGCCACCGCTACCGTGGCGAGCACCCTCTCCGTACTCTCCTCTACCTCTTCCACCCCGACCGGCGCCGCGTCGGCGTCGCCGTCGCCGCGTTCCTCGCCAAGCACGCCCCCGTGTGGCTGCTGCCGCTCATCACCGCCAACGTCGTGGACGTCGTGGTGCAGCACAAGCCGATCTCCATCCTGTGGTGGAACTCCGCGGTGCTGCTGGTGATCCTCGTCCTCAACCTGCCCCTGCACCTGACGTACGTGCGCAACATGCAGGGCTCGATCCGGCGCACCGGCACCCGGCTGCGCACCGCGCTGTGCCACCGGATGCAGCAGCTGTCGATCGGCTACCACGCCAGGGTGAGCGCGGGTGTGCTCCAGGCCAAGGTGATCAGGGACGTCGAGACCATCGAGACCGCCGCCCAGCAGACCGCGGACAACGGCCTGGCGGCGATCGCCACCCTCTCCGGCGGACTGGTGGTCATCGGCATCCAGGCGCCCGCGTTCCTGCCGGTCTACCTGATCGTGGTGCCCGCCTCGGCCGTGCTGGTGGTCAAGTTGCGCCGCCGGCTGAAGGACCGCAACGAGATGTTCCGGCAGCAGGTCGAGCAGCTCTCCTCCCGGGTCAGCGAGATGACCACGCTGATCCCGATCACCCGGGCGCACGGCCTGGAGGACACCGCGCTGCACCGGATGGACCGCACCCTGGGCGAGGTGCTGCACGCCGGGCTGCGACTCGACCGGCTCAACGGCTGGTTCGGCTCGATCGCCTGGATTCTGCTCAACGCGATCGGCGTCGCCTGCCTGTCCGGCTCCGCGCTGGTGGCCTACTACGGCTGGCTGAACGTCACTCCGGGCACCGTGGTGATGCTCTCGGCGTACTTCTCCAGCCTCACCGCGTCCGTGACCACCCTGCTGACGCTCGCCCCGCAGATCGGCAAGGGCCTGGAGTCGGTGCGCTCGATCGGCGAGGTGCTCCAGGCGCCCGACCTGGAGCAGAACGACGGCAAGGCCGAAGTCAGCGGTGTGGTGGGCCGGTTCGAGTTCCGCGCGGTGGAACTGACCTACCCCGAGACCGACCGCCCGTCGCTGGCCGGCTTCGACCTCGACGTACGGCCCGGCGAGACGATCGCGCTGGTCGGCGGCTCCGGCGCCGGCAAGTCCACGGTGCTGAACCTGGTGATCGGCTTCCTGCGCCCGACCAGCGGCCGCATCCTGCTGGACGGCGTCGACATGGAGTCGCTCGACCTGCGGGACTACCGCAGCTTCCTGTCGGTGGTGCCGCAGGACTCGATCCTCTTCGAGGGCAGCGTGCGGGAGAACGTCACCTACGGCATGGCCGAGGTGTCCGAGGACAAGGTGCGGGCCGCGCTGCGGGACGCCAACGCGATGGAGTTCATCGACCGGATGCCGCACGGCCTGGACACGGTGGTCGGCGAGCGCGGCGCCCGGCTGTCCGGCGGGCAGAAGCAGCGGCTGGCCATCGCGCGCGCCCTGATCCGCGACCCGCGGGTGCTGGTGCTCGACGAGGCGACGTCCGCGCTGGACTCCCGCTCGGAGTCGCTGGTACAGCAGGCGCTCGGCCGGCTGGTCAAGGGCCGTACGGTCTTCGTCGTCGCGCACCGGCTGTCCACGATCAGGAACGCCGACCGGATCGTGGTGATGGACGAGGGCCGGATCGTGGAGGTCGGCTCGCACGCCGAACTGCTGCGGCGCGGCGGCGCGTACGCGGGTCTCCAGGCGGCCCAGCTGGCGTGAGTCGCGGGGCGGCCCGAGCGCGTGCGCCCGGGCCGCC
>NZ_JBFBIV010000121.1:0-20777 GCF_040702025.1 Streptomyces sp. NPDC088194
GTCGTCGCCGGCCGTCGACACGAACGGGTCGACGAGCTTCGTGTAGTCCGTGCCGCCGGACGTGCCGGAGGACGTGGCGGACGTCGCGGGCGACGAGCCGGCCAGCAGTTCGTAGAGCACGGTGGCCAGGGCGTAGATGTCGACGGACGCGCGCGGCGGCAGGCCCTCGATGATCTCGGGGGCGAGGTAGTCGGGGGTGCCGATGATCCGGGTCGCGCGGGTGCGGCGCGGGGTGTCCACGAGGCGGGCGATGCCGAAGTCGGTGAGCAGCGCGGGCGGCGCGCCGCCGGGGCCGGGGACCGCGGCCGAGTCGAGCAGCACGTTCTCGGGCTTGACGTCCCGGTGCACGACACCGCCCGCGTGGGCGGCGGCCAGGCCGTCGGCGACGTCGGAGGCGATCGCGACGGCCGCCTCGGGCAGCAGGCGGCGCTCGCGCTCCAGCCGGGAGCGCAGATCGGTGCCGCGCACCAGCTCCATCACCAGGGCGAGGTCGGTGCCGTCGACCACGAGGTCGCGGATGCCGACGATGTGCGGGTCGTCCAGCGACAGCAGCGCGGTGCGCTCCTGCACGAACCGGCCCACCAGGTCCTGGTCGGAGGCGAGGTCCTCGCGCAGCAGCTTGATGGCGACCGGGCCTTCGGGTCCCTCGCCGAGCCACACGGTGCCCGCCGAACCGCGCCCCAGCACCTGGTGGGCGGTGTACCGGCTGCCGATCTTCCTGGCCAAGGCTGCTCCGACTCCTCCGACGGTCCGCCGCGTTGCCGAGTGTCGGGGGCGTCGGGTGGGACCGGGACGCCGTGGGGCACCGCGTGATGGCTCGTGTTGGCGACAAAGCTACGCGGCTCGACGGCTGTTCGGGACGCCCCCGGCCGGTGAGGAGGCGTTCTGCCGGAGAAATCACCCTCTGGAAGTCGACAAATCCCCAACCCAGGAGGCGAATCGGGTGGATGCGGGCCGTCCCGAGGGTGCGGCGGGGCACCCTCGGGACGGGCAAGGTCGGGCCGGGACGGGCAGGGTGAGGCCGGGTCAGGCCGAGCCGAGCCGGGACGGGGTGCGGCGGGACGGGGTACGGCGGGACGGGGTGCGGCGGGACGGGTGCGGCGGGCTTTCGGAACGGTCAGTTGCCGCCGGAGCCGCCACCGGAGTCGCCGGTGATCGCGGAGATCTTGTCCCACGCGGTGTTGACCCAACTCGACGTCGCGTCCCACAGGTTGCGGGTGCTGTTCACCCAGTCGGGCAGCGGCGTGGTGTACCAGACCACGACGAAGATGACCACGAGCACGAGGATCACCATCAGGCAGCCCTTCAGGCAGCCCAGGCCCGGGATCTTCATCGGGTTCGCGCTGCGCCGCGGCTCGCGCGGCTCGTGCCCCCGCGCGGGCGCCGCGGGCGCGGGCGGGCGCTGCGGTTCGTACCGCTGGGGCTCGTAGTTCTGCGGCGGCGGCTGGTAGCGCTGCTGCTGAGGCTGGGGCCGCTGCTGCTGGGGCTGCTGCTGCGGGTAGCCGTACGGGCCGGCCTGTCCCGGGTTGCCCTGCTGGGGGTACGGCCGGGCGCCGCCGTACTGCTGCGGGGGTTGCGACTGCTGCGGGGGCTGCTGCTGCGCCCTGCGCACCGGGCGGCGGTAGAGCGGGTCCATCTCCGGCGGGACCTGGCGGACCTCGGTCTGCTCGTTGCGGTGGCGGGCGGCGCTGAGCTGGGACTCCCACGGGTGCGGGCCCTGGGCCTGCGGCGGGCCCTGCGCCTCGGAGGCGGGCAGGACGCGGGTGCCGTCGGCGGCGCCGGCCACACCCGCGGCGTCAGCCGCGTTCGCGGCATCGGCGGCGTCCACGGCCCCGCGGTAGCGGTCCGCGTCGAGCACTCCGGTCGTCGCGTTCGGGTCGTACGCCGAGCTGCCGGCCGGCAGCACCTGGGTGGGTTCGGCGTCGCCGAAGGCTCCGGCGGCCGCGGGGTCACCGGTGCCCGGCACCAGCGCCGGGTCGGCCTCGGGGCCGAGCAGCGCGCCTACGCCGAGTGCCGCCTCGGCCTGCGCCGGGCTGGCGTGCACCCCCACGCCCGCGGCGACCACCCGCAGCGCCCGCGCCAGGTTCTCCGCGCTGGGCCGCTGGTCGGGGTTCTTGCGCAGGCAGCGCTCGATCACGGTCCACAGCGGCTCCGGCACGTTGCCGGGGCGCTCGGCCTGGTCGGTCATGTGGGCGTGCAGCACCTCCAGCGCGGAGTCGCCGCGGAAGGGCGCACGCCCGGTGACCAGCTCGTACATCAGCACGCCGGCGCCGTACACGTCGACCGCCGAGGTCTGCGGGCGGCCCTGCGCGGACTCCGGGGCGACGTAGGCCGGGGTGCCCACGAACTCCTGGGTGCGGGTCACCCCCGGGGAGTCGGCCAGCCGGGCGATGCCGAAGTCGGTCAGCATCGGGTGCATCCGCTCGGCGCCGTCCTCGCCGGTGGTGGTGGCGAGCAGCACGTTGGCGGGCTTGAGGTCGCGGTGCACGATGCCGTCGGCGTGGCTGGCGGCGAGCGCGTCCGCGACGGCCGCGGTCAGCAGGGCGGTGCCGATCGGGCTGAACGGGCCGTTCTCCCGCAGGTAGCGGTGCAGGTCGGGGCCGTCGATCAGGTCCATGACCAGCGCGAGCAGGTCGCCCTCGACCACGAGGTCACGGACCCGGACGATGTGCGGGTGCCGCAGCCGCAGCAGGGCGGAGCGCTCGCGCAGGAAGCGCATCACCACGTCCGGGTCGCCGGCCAGTTCCTCCTTGAGCACCTTGACCGCGACCAGGGTGCCCTCGTCCTCGCGCACGCGGGCACGCCAGACGGTCCCGGTGGCGCCGCGTCCGAGCGGTTCCTCCAGAAGGTATTTGCTGCCTACCGGCCGCACGTCATGCGCTCCCTGCTGCGTGATGGTCTTTCCCGGTCCGGCCCAGCGTAGAGCCTGCCGCCGCCGGGTGCCGGATTCCCAGGTAGACGCTGCGCCGCGCCCCAACGGTTGCGCCCCCAGCTGTGGCTCACCACCACGAAAGACGCTCACCCCCCAGGGGCGCGTGGGGGTACCTCCCAGGCGAAGCTCTGGGGGAGAACTGCGCGACCAGCCACTCACCGGCCGATGGTCCCGGCGCACCCACCGCAGGGGGCAGGGCCTGCGGCCCCAGCACGCCACAGCAAGCCGCGCCGTACCCCGAGCCCCCCGCTGTGGCTCACCATCGCGGAAAACGCTCACCCCCCAGGGGCGCGGGGAACTGCGCGACCAGCCACCCACCGGCCGATGGTCCGGCGCACCCACCGCAGGGGGCAGGGCCTGCGGCCCCCGGCCGCACCAACCGCACCCCGGGGAGCCAAGATCGTCGGGGCGGGGGCGAACTGTCACCGAGGGGTGGGAGGATGCAGGGGTCAAGTCACCGCGTACGCGCGTCCGTCGAGCCACTGCGCGCGTGACCGCGTAGGTGTACGTCGAGGTGCGGGCGCGGGCGGGGAGCATCTTCCCTGCGCGTACCCGGGCCACGGGGAGAAGGGACCGCGGACGAGATGCAGATCCGGCTGACCGTCCTCGGGCCGCGCGGCAGCGGCCGGGCAGCCCGCGGCTGTGACGTGCTCGTCACCGCTCCCGCGGGCACCGCGCTGAGCACCGTCGCGGGCGCCCTGGCCTCGGCGGCCGGCTCCGCCCAGCCCGGCGGCCGCTCCTCGGGCAGCTCCGTGGTGCTGTACGCGGGCACCGGCCGGCTCGCCCCCACCGCGGTCCTCGGCGTCCCGCCCCTCGTGGACGGCGCGCTGATCTCCCTGCACGCCCCTGCCGAGCAACAAGGCGACCACGGCCAGTACGGCCGCTTCGGGCAGTACGGCAGGCCGCCCGCCGACCTCGCCACGCTGCATGTGGTGGGCGGTCCCGACGCGGGCGGCGTGCACTTGCTCCAGGGCGGGCAGGCGGGTGTCGGCCGCTCCGCCGACGCGGACGTGCCGCTCGACGACCCCGACGTGTCACGGCTGCACTGCGAGATCGCGGTCGGCCCCGACGGCACGGTCACCGTCGCCGACCTCGGCTCGACCAACGGCACCACGCTGTCCGGCCGCCCGGTCGGCACCCACCCGCTGCCGTTCCCGCCCGGCGAACTGCTGCGGATCGGCGAGTCCACGCTCCGCCTCACCCGGGCCCGCCCGGCCGCTCCCCCGCCGCTGTCGACCGCCGTGGACAGCGAGGGGCACCTGCGGGTGGCGCCGCGCGGCGGGGACGGCGGGCCGGAGAGCGGCGCGGAGCCGGGGACCCGGGGTTCGGCCCGCGCCGGACGTCCGACCGCAGGACCGGGGCCGTACGAAGAAGTCCGCGGCGACGATCCGCACGGTGCTCCGACCGGTGCCGGCCGGGGGGCGCCGGACGGTGACGCCGTTCCCGGCGGCGCCGACGGCGACGGCCACGGGGGCTACGGCGGCTTCGCCGGTGACGGCGGCGCCGACGGTCACAGCGACCACAGCGGCCACAGCGCCCACGACCGCGGCCCGGAGACTCTCGGGGGCGCGGCGTGGCCGCCCGCCGAGCCACCCGCCGTGGACAGCTCCCGGCGCGCCACCGGCGAGCGGAACCGCCGCGACCTCGACGAGCCGCCGCGCGCCGGGGTCGTCGGCGCCATAGGAGCGTGGGCCAGGCGGCTGGCCGGCGGTCGCCAGGCGCCCGACGACGCCGGGCCCGAGACGGCTGCGGACGACCCCGCCGCCGCGGAGGCACTGCGCGAGCGCTGGCCCGACCCGGCGGCGGTCCTGCTGACCGCGCTCGGCCCGGGCCGCCGGCTGTGGGAGCGCGCCCCCACCCACCCGGACGCGCTGACCGTACGCCTCGGCACCGCCGACCTCCCGGCGCCGGACGGCACCGGGCTGCTGCGCGGCGCCCCGTACACCGTGGACCTGCGGGCCCCCGCCACCTCGGCGCTGACCCTGGCCGGTCCCCGGCCGCGGCTGGCCGGGCTGGCCAGGGCGGTGCTCGCGCAGCTGTGCGCGCTGCACTCCCCCGCCGTGCTGGAGGTGGTGCTGGTCAGCGCGGACCGTACCCGGGGCGCGGACGAGCGCACCGAGGAGTGGTCCTGGCTGAACTGGCTGCCGCACCTGCGGCCCGCGCACGGCCAGGACTGCCGGCTGCTGCTCGCCTTCGACCGCGACCAGGCCGAGGCCCGCACCTCCGAGCTGGTCCGGCGGCTGGAGTCCGGCCCGCTCGGGCCCGGGTGGGCGACCGCGCCGGAGTCCGCCGTCACCGCCGCCGCGGCCCGCCACGACGGCCCGTACACGCTTCTCGTCCTCGACGGCGACCCAGGTTCCGCGGCCCTGCGCGACGCCCTGACCCGCATATCGACGGCCGGACCGTCGGCCGGCATCCATGTGCTGTGCCTCGCCGAGACCGGTGAACGCCCCGCCGTCCAGGGCGGCGTGGTGGCCCACGTGTCGGGCGACGTGGCGACCACGCTGCGGTTGGAGGCGGCCCCGGGGACGTACGGCGCGGGGGCGGGTGCGGGCACGTACCCGGCGGCGCCGGTGGACGGCACGATAGTGCTGGACGCGGTGTCCGCGGTGTGGGCCGAGCACTTCGCGCGGGCGCTCGCACCTCTGCGGGAGGCCGACGCCGGATCGGTGGACGTACCGTCACGGCATGTGCTGCCGACCACCGTTCGGCTGCTGGACGAGCTCGACCTCGCGATCGCGACGCCCGCCCGGATCGCGGCGCGGTGGGGCGAGGCGCCCGGGACGGCCGGGGGTGCGGCCGCGGTGATCGGGGTGGGGGCGGGCGGCCGGGTGGCCGTCGACCTGGTGGCCGAGGGGCCGCACGCGATCGTCGGGGGCGCGCCCGGCGCGGGGAAGACGGAGCTGCTGCGTTCGCTGGTGGCCGCGCTGGCGGCGGCGGACCGGCCGGAGCGGCTGGCGTTGGTGCTGGTGGACGGGGCCGGGGCGGAGCGCGGTGAGGGGTTGGCCTCCTGCGCCGACCTGCCGCACGTCTCCACGCATCTGGTGGCCACGGACCCGGTGCGGATGCGGGAGTTCGCGCAGGCGCTGAGCGCGGAGCTGAAGCGGCGGGCCGAGGTGCTCGGCGGCGAGGACTTCGCGGCGTGGCACAGCAGGGGCGCGATGACGGGGATGGTGCCGCATCAGGGCGGGCGCAGGGGAGGTCAGGGCTCGGCCGACTCCGCGACCGGTGCGGGGGGTTCGGCCGCCGGTTCGGCCGGCGCCGCGAGTTCGGCCGGCGCCGCGGGTTCGGCCGGCGCCGCGAGTTCGGCCGGCGCCGCGAGTTCTGCCGGCGCCGCGAGTTCTGCCCGTTCTCCTGGTTCCGCCGGCTCCGCCGGTTCCGCTTCGGCCGGCTCCGGGCCGGGTGCCGCCGCGCGGCCCGTGCCCGTACTCCCGCGCCTGGTCGTCGTCGTGGACGACTTCGACGCGCTCGTGGCACCGGGCCTCGGCAGTCCCGGACGGCCGTCCGCGGGCAGCGTGGTACGGGCGCTGGAAGCGGTGGCGCGGGACGGCGAACGGCTCGGCGTGCACCTCTTCGCCGCGACCGGCCGCCCCGAACGCACCGCGGGCACCGACACCGACGAACGGGCCCGGCTGCGGATAGCGCTGCGGACGGCGGACCCGGAGTCGGCGGCCCTGCTGGTGCACGTCGAGGACCCGGCGGGGCTGGACGACGCCGTGCCCGGGCGCGGCTATCTACGGCGCCCCGGCGGCGCGGTGACGCCGTTCCAGGCCGCCCGGGTCAGCGCGCGCATCCCGCGTACCGCGACACTGCGGCCGACCGTCGTGCCGCTGGAGTGGGAGCGGATGGGTGACCCGCCGGCGCGCCGCCAGGTCCGCGAACTCGGCAACGGGCCGACCGACTTGGCGCTGCTGGCCAGCGCGCTGCAACGTGCCGCCGAGACGCCGCCGGAGGAGCCCGCGCCGCGCGGCGCGCGCCAGGCGGCCGCCGCCACCGCGCCGGCCGCGCTGATCCAGCCGCGGATCTAGGGCGGGGAGGCGGCCGGGCCCGGAAGGCGGCGCGGCCCGGAAGGCAGCGCCGCAGGGGCGCGGCGCGGACACGGCACCGTGCGGATCGGACACGGCGCGGGACACGGCGCGGCCGGGCGCGGCGCGGCAACTCCGACCAAATCCCTTGCCAGGGGCCCCGTTCCGGCGTTCGCCGAGGCCCGCGCCGGCACGTTCACCGAGTGGTTCCGCACGGCTTTCCGCCCGGACCTGACGGTCCGTCCGTACCTGCCCCCGAAGGGTTTGATCCAAGATCACGGCATAGTCACAATGACCCCCGCAAGCCCGCGTAAGACCTTGCGAGCGCTGTCGCGACGGGCGTAGGACAGTCGCCACGGGACTGAGGGGATGACGACATGCGTACCTTAAAGCGCACACACACCAAGCACGCACGACGGAGCACTACGCGCATAGCGCTCGCCGCGGTGGCGGTGTCGGCGCTTGCGCTCACCACCGCGGCGTGCGGCGGGGGCAGCGGCAAGAAGGACGATGCCAAGAACACGTCGTCGGCGTCCTCCACGGGGAGCGGGAGCGACGGAAGCGAACTGAAACTGCCCGACCTGCACGGCCAGAAGCTCGAAGTCGCGGCCGTGTGGACCGGCCCCGAACAGAAGGCGTTCCAGAAGGTCCTGGACCAGTTCGACAAGCTCACCGGCGCGAAGTCCACCTTCGTACCGACCGGTGACAGCCAGTCGACCTTCCTCGGCACGAAGATCGAGGGCGGGCAGCCGCCGGACGTCGCGTTCCTCGCCCAGCCGGGCGTGCTGCACCAGTTCGCCGACAAGGGCTGGCTCAAACCGCTCGGCCCGGGCGCGCAGGCGCAGTTGAGCAAGAACTACTCCAAGGGCTGGCAGGACCTGGGCGCTTGGAAGGGCAAGCAGTACGGCGTCTACGCCAAGGTCGCCAACAAGTCGCTGATCTGGTACAACTCCAGCGCCTTCAGCAACGCGGGCGCGACCGTGCCGAAGACCTGGGCGGACTTCCTGAAGACCGCCGAGACCGTCTACGAGTCCGGCACCCCGGCGGTGTCGATCGGCGGCGCGGACGGCTGGACCCTCACCGACTGGTTCGAGAACATCTACCTCTCGCAGGCCGGTCCGGCGAAGTACGACGCGCTCACCGCGCACAAGATCAAGTGGACCGACCCGTCGGTGAAGACCGCGCTGACCACGCTCGCCCAGCTCTTCGGGAACAAGGACCTGGTCGCCGGCGGCACGTCCACCGCGCTCGCCAACGACTTCCCGAAGTCGGTCACCCAGGTGTTCAGCGGCAACCCGCCGAAGGCCGCCATGGTCTACGAGGCCGACTTCGTCGCGTCGTTCATCTCCGCCAACACCAAGGCGAAGGTCGGCACGGACGCGAAGGTGTTCCCGTTCCCGGCGGTCGGCAACGGCAAGGCGCCGGTGGTCAGCGGCGGCGACGTCGGCGTGGCGCTGAAGGACAACGCCGGCGCGCAGGCGCTGCTCACGTATGTGGCGTCCACCGACGCGGCCAAGATCTGGGCGTCCAGCGGCGGTTACCTCTCGCCGAACAAGGCGCTGCCGTTCTCGGCGTACCCGGACGCGACCGAACGCACCATCGCCCAGGCGCTGATCGGCTCCGGTGACGACTTCCGGTTCGACATGTCGGACCAGGCGCCGGCGGCCTTCGGCGGCACCAAGGGCCAGGGAGAGTGGAAGGACCTTCAGGTCTTCCTCGCCAAGCCGTCCGATGTGGCCGGCGTGCAGGCCAAGTTGGAGTCCGACGCGGCCAAGGCGTACGGGAGCTGAGGTCGGATGACTGACGCCTCTGTTCCAGGGGCGGGCGGTCCGGTCGGAGCGGGTGGCGGCATCTCCGGTGCCGTCCCCGTTCCGGCTGGTCCGGGTCCCGTCGGGGGGTCCGCCACGGACTCCGTCGAGGGGCCCGGCTCCGGCCGGCGCCCCGGCAAGCGCCGCAGTGTCATGGGCACCCGCCCGTGGATCGCCGCGCTCTTCCTGCTGCCCGCGCTGGTCCTGCTGGGCGCGCTGGTGGCGTATCCGATCGGCTACACCGTCTACCGCAGCCTCTTCAACGCCAACGGCGACTCGTTCGTCGGGCTGAAGAACTTCGGCACGGTCTTCACCGACCACGGCATCCTCACCGCGGTCCGCAACAACGCGATCTGGGTGGTGGTGGCGCCCACCGTGGCGACCGCGCTCGGCCTGGTCTTCGCGGTGCTCACCGAACGGGTCCGCTGGGGAACCGCCTTCAAGCTGATCATCTTCATGCCGATGGCCATCTCGATGCTGGCCGCGGGCATCATCTTCCGGCTGGTGTACGAGCAGGACCCCTCGCGCGGCGTGGCGAACGCCGTGGTGGTGGCCGTGCACGACACGTTCACCAGCAACTCCGCCTACCCGGGGGCACGTCCGCGGCCGGACAGCGACCTGAAGCCGACCGCCGGCGGGTCGTTCACCTCCACGTCGACCGCGAGCATCGGCACGTCGGCGGACCTGCCGCTGGTCGGCATCCCGCCGACCGAGCTGCCGTCCAACGCGAAGCAGGCCAAGCCGGCTCCGGCGAAGCCGGGTTCGGTGACCGGCACGGTGTGGCTGGACTTCCGGCCCGGCGGCACCGGCAAGCCCAATGTGATCGACCCGGGCGAGAAGGCGCTGTCCGGGGTGAAGGTGGAGGCGGTCAAGGACGGCAAGGTGATCGCCTCGGCCAAGTCCGGCAAGGACGGCACCTACGCGCTGCCGGCGAAGGCGGCCGGTGCCCAACTGCGGCTGCCCGCCTCGAACTTCTCCGGCAAGTACAACGGCATCAACTGGCTCGGCCCGGATCTGGTCACCCCCTCGATCATCGGCTCCTACGTGTGGATGTGGGCCGGTTTCGCGATGGTGCTGATCGCTGCGGGGCTCGCCGGGGTGCCACGCGAACTGCTGGAGCAGGCCCGGGTGGACGGCGCCGGCGAGTGGCAGGTCTTCCGCCGGATCACCGTGCCGCTGCTGGCCCCGGTGCTGGTGGTGGTGATGGTGACGCTGATGATCAACGTGCTGAAGATCTTCGACCTCGTCTACATCATCGCGCCCGGCAACACCCAGTCCAACGCCAACGTGCTCGCCCTCCAGCTCTATCTGTCGTCCTTCGGCGGCGGCAACGACCTGGGCGTGGGCAGCGCGATCGGCGTGATCCTGCTGCTGCTGGTGCTGCCCGTCATGATCTTCAACATCCGGCGGCTGCGCAGGGAGGGACGGCGATGAGCGCGGATGCGACGGATGAGGGCGCGATCGCGGGAGCGGGTACGGGTACGGGTGCGGCCGTGACGGGCGCTCCGGGCGCGGCGGCTCCGAGCACGGCGGCTCCGAGCGCGGCGTCTTCGGGCGCGGCGTCTTCGGGTGCCGGCCGGCGCGGGATCGGGGCGCGGCTGGCCGGCGCCGCGAGTGGCGGGCTGCTCCGGCTGGTCCTGCTGGTGGTGGCGCTGTTCTGGCTGATGCCCACGATCGGGCTGCTGCTGTCCAGCCTGCGCAGCCGGCAGGACATCGCGGCCACCGGCTGGTGGAAGGTCTTCACCTCGCCGACCCAGCTCACGGTCACCAACTACCGTTCCCTGCTGGACAACCACGCGATCACCAGTTCGCTGTGGAACACCGCGCTGATCACCGTCCCGGCCACCTTGCTGGTCGTGGTGATCGGGTCGCTGGCCGGCTACGCCTTCGCGTGGATGGAGTTCCCCGGCCGCGACTGGTGGTTCATCGGGGTGGTGGCGATGCTGGTGGTGCCGGTGCAGGTGGCGCTGGTCCCGGTGGCGAAGCTCTTCGGCAAGATCGGGATCTTCGGCGACATCTCCGGGGTGGTGCTCTTCCACACCGCCTTCGGACTGCCGTTCGCGATCTTCCTGCTGCGGAACTTCTTCGCGGAGATCCCGCGCGAACTGCTGGAGGCCGCCCGGCTGGACGGCGCCGGCGAACTCCGGCTGTTCGCCCGGGTGATCATGCCGCTGGGCGGCCCGGCGATCGCCTCGCTCGGCATCTTCCAGTTCCTGTGGGTGTGGAACGACATGCTGGTCGCGCTGATCTTCGCGAACAGCGACTCGCAGCCGATCACGGTCGCCCTCCAGCAACAGGTACGGCAGTTCAGCGACAACATCGACATCCTGGCGCCCGGCGCCTTCCTGTCGATGGTGGTCCCGCTGGTCGTGTTCTTCGCGTTCCAGCGGCAGTTCGTCTCCGGCGTGATGGCGGGGGCGGTGAAGTAGCCCCAACCCGGCGCCCGTTCGCCCGCCCACCCGGCGGGAGAACGGGCGCCGTCATGCCCGCACGGCTCCCGTTCCTCGCCGCCCGCGGCTTCGTACGTCACCGAAGTGCCCCGAACCTGAACCGAGTTGACGACGTGGCCGATACGGGAAGGGCGCCCTCGGTACCATCAGGCCGTTTCGACTATCCAAGGGGGGTGCCCGACATCGCCGGCCACGACGACGGACACATGCACGGCAACGGACCCGCGTACGGCGGGGCAGGCGCGTACGGCGGGGCAAGTGCGAGCGGCGGTACGGCCGGGCGCGGCGGGGAAAACCCGGACCAGGGCGGCCAGTTACGCCCGCTCGGCCCGCAGGACCCGCGCGAGCAGGCCGGCTACCGGCTCGTCGCCCGGATCGGCGAGGGCGGCATGGGAACCGTCTACCTCTCGCACACCCGCGGCGGGCAGCCGGTCGCGCTGAAGCTGATCCGGCGCGAGTACACCCGCGACGAGGAGTTCCGCCGCCGCTTCCAGCAGGAGGTACGCGCCGCCCGGCAGGTACAGGGCTACCACGTGGTCCCGGTCGTCGACCACGACACCACCGGCGACCAGCCATGGCTGGCCACCACGTTCGTGCCGGGGCTGCCGCTCAACGAGGCGCTGGCCCGGTACGGCGCCCTGCCGCTGCCGACCGTGCTCCAACTCGTCGGCTGTGCCGCGGAGGCGCTGCGCGCCGTGCACGCGGCCGGGATCATCCACCGCGACCTCAAGCCCAGCAACGTCCTGCTGGCCGCCGGCGGGCCGTGGGTGATCGACTTCGGCATCGCCAGGGCCGCCGACTCCACCCAGCTCACCCGCAGCGGCGGTCTCATCGGCACCCCGCAGTACATGTCCCCCGAGCACGCCAACGGGCTCGAACTCACCCCGGCCGCCGACCTGTTCTCGCTCGGCCTGATCGCCGCCGTCGCCGCCACCGGCCGCCACCCCTACGGCGACGCGGGCGCCATCACCCTCGCCACGAAGATCGCCAACACCTCCATACGACCGCCGGAACTGTCCGGTTACCCCGACGTGCTGCGGCCGGTGCTGACCCGCTGCCTCACCGCCGACCCCGCGGTGCGGCCCTCCCCCGCCGAACTGGCCGAACTGTGCGCCCACGCCGCCGGCCGCTCGCTGCGGGACTTCACCGACTGGCTGCCGCAGCCGGTCGCGGCCGAGATCGTACGGCGGGAGGCCGCCGCCAAAAACCCGCCGCAGCCGGAACCCGTCTCCGGGCCGACCGTGCCGGACCCGCCAGCCTTCGCACCGCCCGGCTCCCAAGCCGGGCAGCCCCCGGTCCCCCCGTTCGCGCCGCCCACCGGGTTCGGAGCGGGCCCGGGCGTGCCACCGAACCACCCGGGCGCCGGCGCACCCGGTTCCCCCGGTGCGAGCATCCCGGGCGCCGGGCAACCACCGGCCGGCTACGGCCCGCCGAACGCCGACCCCGAGCCCGACACGCGGCAGGTCCCGACACCCGGCGGCCGTGCCCACAAGCTGCTGGTGATCGGCGGCGGCGCGCTCGCCCTGGTCCTCGCGGTCACCCTGACCTACGCCATCACCCGGTACACCAGCGACAACGGCCATTCCTCCGCCGGCCCGGACCACGCCACCTCGGCGCCGGCCACCCACTCCGGCGGCTCGCCGTCCACCGGCACGCCCAGCAGCCCCGCGACCGCACCGGCCACCAACACGGCCACCACCCCCGGCGGCGGCTCGGCCGGCGACGGCGGCTACCAGGTGATCTTCGCTGACCGCTCGCTGACGGTCCGCCCGCCCAACTCCATCGACCCCGGCCCCGACGTCGACCTCGACACCCCGCTGGTCGACCCGAAGCACAGCCTGTCCAGCAGCCAGGTCGAGCTCAACTACGGCGACGACTACCTGACCTTCGACACGCCCACGGGCAAGTCCGCGAGCGCGTCCCCCGTGGCCTGCCGGGAGGCCGCCGAGGCCAACCCGCTGCCGGGCCAGGTCCAGGCGAGCGACCTGGTCGGCGACGACCCGTTGATCAGGACCGGCGACCGGCTCTGCACGGTGACCACCTCCGGCCACCTCGCCATGTGGCTGATCACCGGCACCACCCCGAGCGAGAACTACTACAAGACCCCCGTCTACACCGGCAAGCTCACCTTGTGGAAGATGCCGAGCCCGTAAGGCCGCGGGGCGGGAGCGGGGGCAGGGCGAGCGCGGGTCAGAGGCGGAAGCGGGTCAGAGGCGGGTGCGGGCGCCAGATGTCGGGCGCCCGCCCCCTCGAACCTCAGTCGGACCTCAGTGGTGCGTGCGCAGCAGCGTACGGAAGGTCCGCATCGCCACCGACAGGCTCGCCAGGTCGAACTCCTCCGAACCCTGGATCTCCTCCAGCGTGGTCCTGGCCCGGGTGACCAGACCGGAGTTGCGCTCCTCCCACGCCTGGTAGCGCTCCTCCGGGGTGGCACCGGCCTCGCCCGCGCTGAGCACGTCGGCGGTGAGCGCCGCGTGCGCCGCGAACAGGTCCTCGCGGATCGCCGCCCGCGCCATCGACTGCCAGCGGTCGTCCCGCGGCAACTGGATGATCCGGTCCAGCAGTTGGGTGATCCCCAGCCGGTCGGCGAGGTCGAAGTAGATCTCGGCGACGTCCAGCGGCTCCTTGCCGGCCCGCCGCGCCACATCCACGATGTCCAGCGCCGGGAACACCGAGGAGAACCCGGCCACCCGCGTCGCCAGCTCGTCCGGCACCCCGGCGGCCGTCAACTCGTCGTGCAGCGTGCCGTACCACTCCAGATCCGCGCCGCACAGCAGCTTCGGCAGCCGCGACCACACCGCGGTGACGCCCTCACCGAAGAACTCGATGGTCTCGGCGATCTGGAGCGGCTGCATCCGGTTGTTGAGCAGCCAGCGGGTGCCGCGCTCCACCAGCCGCCGCGAGTGCAGCCTGATCCGGGTCTGCACATCGGCCGCGACCGTGTTGTCCAGCGCCTCGACCGCGTCCCAGATCGGGCCGAGGTCGAAGATCGCCCGGGCCGCGGTGTGCGCCCGCACGATCTCCTCGGTGGTCGCGCCGATCTCCTCCCGGAAACGGTGCAGGAAGGTGGTGCCGCCGGTGTTCACCGTGTCGTTGACCAGCACGGTGGTGACGATCTCGCGGTGCAGCGCGTGGTTGTCGATCTGCGTGGCGAAACGCTCCCTCAGCGCCACCGGGAAGTACGCGTGCAGCAGGGACCGCAGATACGGGTCGTCGGGCAGCTCGGTCTGGATCAGCTCGTCGGCCACGGTGATCTTGGCGTAGGCGAGGATGACGGCCATCTCCGGCTGGGTCAGGCCCACACCGGCCGCGGACCTCTCCCGGATCTGCCGGTCGGTGGGCAGGAACTCCAGCGCCCGGTCCAGCCGGCCGTCCCGCACCAGCCGCCGCATGAACCGCTGGTGCGCGTGGAGCAGGCTACCGGCCTGCGCCATGCTGTTGGCCAGCGCCACGTTCTGCGCGTAGTTGTTGCGCAGCACCAGGTTGCCGACGTCGTGCGTCATCTCGGCGAGCAGCGCGTTGCGCTGCTTGACCGTCATGTCGCCCTCGGCGACGGTGCTGTTGAGCAGCACCTTGATGTTGACCTCGTGGTCGGAGGCGTCCACGCCGGCGCTGTTGTCGATCGCGTCGGTGTTGATCCGGCCGCCGGTGCCGTCGGGGCCGCCGGAACGGGCGAACTCGATCCGGCCGAGCTGGGTGAAGCCGAGGTTGCCGCCCTCACCGACCACCTTGACCCGCAGGTCGGTGCCGTCGATCCGGATCGCGTCGTTCGCCTTGTCGCCGACGTCCGCCTGCGTCTCGGTCGACGCCTTGACGTAGGTGCCGATGCCGCCGTTCCACAGCAGGTCGACCGGGGCCTTGAGGATCGCCTTCATCAGCTCGGCGGGGGTGAGCTTCGCCGCCTTGGACTCGATACCGAGCGCGGCGCGGACCGCCGCGCTGACCGGGATCGCCTTGGCCGTGCGCGGGTAGATGCCGCCGCCGGCCGAGATCAGCGAGGAGTCGTAGTCGGCCCAGGAGGAGCGCGGCAGTTCGAAGATCCGGCGCCGCTCGGCGTAGGAGGTGGCCGCGTCCGGGTTCGGGTCGAGGAAGATGTGCCGGTGGTCGAAGGCGGCCACCAGCCGGATGTGCTCCGACAGGAGCATGCCGTTGCCGAAGACGTCGCCGGACATGTCACCGATGCCGACGACCGTGAAGTCCTCTTCCTGCGTGTTGTGGCCGGTCTCCCGGAAGTGCCGTTTCACCGACTCCCAGGCGCCGGAGGAGGTGATGGCCATCTTCTTGTGGTCGTAGCCGACCGACCCGCCGGAGGCGAAGGCGTCACCGAGCCAGAACCCGTACGAGACGGCGACCTCGTTGGCGATGTCGGAGAAGGACGCGGTGCCCTTGTCCGCCGCCACCACCAGATACGTGTCGTCCTCGTCGTGCCGGACCACGTCCTGCGGCGGCACCACCTCGCCGCCGACCAGGTTGTCGGTGATGTCGAGCAGGCCGGAGATGAACGTCCGGTACGAGGCGATGCCCTCCGCCATCCAGGCGTCACGGTCGACCGCCGGGTCGGGCAGCCGCTTGCCGACGAACCCGCCCTTCGCACCGACCGGCACGATCACGGTGTTCTTCACCATCTGGGCCTTGACCAGGCCCAGCACCTCGGTGCGGAAGTCCTCCCGGCGGTCGGACCAGCGCAGCCCGCCTCGGGCGACCTTCCCGAACCGCAGGTGCACGCCCTCGACCCGCGGGCTGTACACCCAGATCTCGTAGGCGGGGCGCGGCGCGGGCAGGTCGGGCACGGCCTGCGGGTCGAACTTGATCGACAGGTAGGAGTGCGGCTTGCCGTCCGCCGCGCGCTGGAAGTAGTTGGTGCGCAGCGTCGCCTTGATCAGGGTGAGGAAGGAACGCAGGATGCGGTCCTCGTCGAGGCTGGCGACCTGGTCGAGGGCTCCCTCCAGCTCCTCCAGGATGCCGTCGGTCAGTTCGCTGCCGGCCTTCTGGTGGTCGGGCGAGAGCCGGGCCTGGAAGAGGTTGACGAGCAGCCGGGTGGTGTGGACGTTCGTCCGGAGGGTGTCCTCCATGTAGTCCTGGCTGAAGGTCGAACCGGCCTGCCGCAGGTACTTCGCGTAGGCGCGCAGCACCATCGCCTGCCGCCAGTCCAGCCCGGCGCGCAGCACCAGCGAGTTGAAGCCGTCGTTCTCGGCCCGGTCGGTCCAGGTCGCGGCGAACGCCTCCTGGAACCGCTCGCGCGCGTCGTCGCCCAGATCGCCGAGCGCGGGGTCGAGGCGGAGCCCGAAGTCGTAGACCCACGCCCGCGAGTTGTCGACGCGGCGCAGCTCGTACGGGCGCTCGTCGACCACCTCGACGCCGAGCCGCTGCAGCACCGGGAGCACCGCGGACAGCGACACCGGGGCGCCGGTCCGGTAGATCTTGAAACGGCGCTCCTCGGGGGCGGCGGAGACCGGTTCGTAGAGCGAGAGGGTGAAGTCGTCCTCGCCCAGGCTCTCGATGTGCTGGAGGTCCGCGACGGCGACCCGCGGGGCGAAGTCGGCGCGGTACCCGTCGGGGAACGCGTCCGCGTAGCGGCGACCGAGTTCGGCGGCGCGCTCCTCGCCGCACTCGGCGTTGAGCGCCTCGGCGAAGCCGTCGGCCCAGGACCGGGCGGCGGCGGCGAGGCGGTTCTCGATCCGTTCGACATCGGAGTCGTTGAGCTCGGGGAGCCGGCTGCCGGGGTTGACGCGGATCACGAAGTGCAGCCGGGAGAGCACCGACTCGGTGTTCCAGGCGGTGAAGTCGACGCTGAGGCCGCCGAGTTCCTCCTGGAGGATGTGGGTCAGGCGCAGCCGCACCGCGGTGGTGTAGCGGTCCCGCGGCAGGTAGACCAGCGCGGAGTAGTACCGGCCGTACTCGTCCTGGCGCAGGTAGAGCCGGAGCTTGCGGCGCTCCTGGAGGTACAGCACGCTGGTGACGATGGAGCGCAGCTCGTCGACGCCGGTCTGGAACAGCTCGTCGCGCGGGTAGGTCTCCAGGATCTGGAGCAGGTCGCGGCCGTCGTGGCTGCCGGCCTGGTATCCGGAGCCCTCGAGGACCTCCTCGACCTTGCGGCGCACCACGGGCACCCGGCGCACGGACTCGGTGTAGGCGCTGGAGGAGAACAGCCCGAGGAAGCGCCGCTCGCCGATCACATTGCCCTCGGCGTCGAACTTCTTGACCCCGATGTAGTCCAGGTACGACGGGCGGTGCACCGTGGAGCGGCTGTTGGCCTTGGTGAGGATCAGCAGCCGGTGCTCGCGGGCCTTCTTGCGGGCGTCGGCGGGCAGCCGGCTGAAGGACGGCGAGGTGGGGTGGCCGGGGTGCCCGGGGTGGGTGCCGTCGTTGTGCGGGTGCTGCGGGTCGGAGCGCAGGATGCCCAGGCCGGTGCCGGGCACGGCGACGAGCACGTCCTCGCCCTCGGTGTCGCCCGCCCCGTCGGTGTCGGTGGTGAGTTCGTACTCGCGGTAGCCGAGGAAGGTGAAGTGGTCCTCGGCGAGCCAGCGCATCAGCTCCCGCGCCTCGCCGGTCTCCTGCTCGGGCAGCGGCGGCGGGGAGGCGGCCAGTTCGTCGGCGATGGTGAGCGCGGCCTGCCGCATCTTCGTCCAGTCCTCGACGGACTCGCGCACATCCGACAGCACGCGGCGCAGATCGGCGGTGATCTCCTTGATGTCGTCCCGATCGGTCTCCCGGTCGATCTCGACGTGAATCCAGGACTCCACCAGCACGTCGTGCGGCAGCGACTCGCCCTCGGCCGCCGAGGCGTATCCGATGACCTCGATCAGCTTGCCCGCGACATCGCGGCGGACGTGGAACTGCGGGTGGACGACCACGTGGATCGCCCGGTTGGCCTGGGTCAGCGCGTTGGTGACCGAGTCCACCAGGAAGGGCATGTCGTCGGTGACGACCTCGACCACGGTGTGGCTGCACTGCCAGCCGTTCTGCTCCACCGTGGGGGTGTGCACCCGGAGGTTGGCCGTGCCCTGCGGGCGGTTCTCCGCCAGGCGGTGGTGCGACATCGCGGCACCGTAGACGTCGACCGGGTCGCGGTCGATCAGGTCCTCGGGTGCGCTGTGCAGGTAGTAGCGCTGGAGAAACGCGGTCAGCGCCAGCGCGTCGAGCCCCTGGCCGGGGGGTCCCCCCGCCGGGCTGTTCTCACCTGCCAGAGCCGCCCGTTCGAGAAGCGCCGCCTTGGCTTCGTCCAGCTTGGTCTGCATGTCCTCTGACTCCTGTCGCGCGCCATTGCGTGACGTCGGTTGATGGCACGACGTACCGCGACGCGGGGTTTCCGCTACGGGACGACGCTATGCCGGAAAGGAGGCTCGTCGTGCCCGTCAGCACGCGATGCCCCCGGAGCACGGATCAACAGTGATCACGCCCGCCAGGCTATCGTCCCGGCCGGGGTGGCTGTCATGCGCCGTCTTCGTACAAATGCACCACACACGTTTGGCCCGAATGGACAGAAACCGGGGCTCCTGTCCAGGTCAGCTCGCTATTCGCTCGGCCAGCTCGACGGCCTCGGCGAGGCTGTCGGCGACCGGCACCCCGGCGGTCTCCAGGCTCGCACGGCTGTGTGAACCGCCGGTGTACAGCACCGCGAACGCGCCCACGTGGGCGGCGGCGGCCGCGTCGTCCAGGGCGTCGCCGATCACCACGACGGGGCGGCCGTCGAGGCCGTCGAGCGCGGCCAGGTGCCGGGCCATCTGGCCGGACTTCCCCTCGCTCGCCGCTCCGCTGCGGCCGTCGATCCGCACGAAGTGCCCGCTGATGCCGTGGGCGGTGACGAACGGCAGCAGTTGCTGGGGCGTGGCGAGCGAGCACAGCGACTGGGTGAGGCCAGACGCCTGCCGGGACGCCAGCAGTTCGGCCGCTCCTTCGGCGAGGGCGCACTGCTCGGCCAGCCGCAGGTAATGCCGCTCGAAGCCCGCGTCCAGCACGGCCCACTCCTCGTCCGAGGGCAGCCGGCCGAGCAACCGCTCGTAGAAGAGCGGCACGGGGACGCAGTACAGCTCGCGGTACCGCTCGGCGGTGATCAGCGGCAGGCCGAGCTCCGCGAAGGAGGCGTTGGTCGCCCCGACCACCGCTTCGATGTCGTTGAAGAGGGTCCCGTTCCAGTCCCATACGAGGTGCGCGTTCACACCAAGAACGTTACTCGCGCACAGCGACAGCCCGTTTCCGGCCTGTGGATAACTTCCGTGCGGGGTCAGCCGATCAGGTGGGGAATCTCCTGCGTCGCATACCACAAAAGCTCGTGATCCTCGGCACCGTCGACGGTGAACTGTGCGTCCTCGTCCCCGGCGTCCACCGCGCCCACCGCGTCGGCCGCCGCCGCCACGTCGGACTCGGCGTCGTCGGCGTCCACATGCACCGCGGCCGCCTCGGCGAGTCGCACCGCACCGGCCAGCCGCACCTCGCCGAGCGCGGCGGGATCGAGGCCGCGGTCGGGGTCGTGACGCACCGCGCCGTCGGCCACGTCGACCGCCACGACCACGCGCCTGCGCGGCACTTCGGGCCGCACGGCCAGCATCCGCAGCGACGCCTGAGCGGCTCGGGTCAGCGCCGCGTACTCGAGTTCCTCGATGTCGTCGGAGACGTACCACTCGCGCAGGCTCGGTGTGACCGCGAAGGCGTCCAGCGGGGCCGGACCCAGCTCGCCCGCCTTGTACGCCTCGGCCAGCCCGGCGAGGGTGGTGGGAATGTAGACGCGCATGGCGTGAAGCATACGGGTGTCACCACCTTCACAGGTGAATCTCTCCCGTCCGACGGATTCCCCCCGGACGGCCGCCCGGCCGCTTGCCCGTGATCCCTGCCGCCGCCTACAACCACCCCATCGACCACCGGAAACGATCTTTGGGGAAACAGCCATGCGCATGACGCCCACGAACCGAACGAGCACCCGCGCCACGGCCCGCCCGGCCACCCGCGCGACACCTCACGCGGCGCCCCATCCGACCGCGCCGCACCCGGCAGCCCGTCCCGCGCCGGCACCGCATCCCACGGCGCCGCGTCCCGCACCGCCGCACCCAGGCCGCCGCCCCGCCGCCGGCACCGCCCCGCCGCGCCGTACCGACCCGCGCCGCCCCACGCCCCGGCCCGGGCCCGCGGCTCGGCCCGTACCGCCGCACCTGTGGTTCGCCGAGCGGCTGCTCGACGTCCTCACCGGCCGCCGGCCACTGACCTCCCTCGCCGGCCGGGTCAGGGACGAGGCCTACCAGCGGCTGTGGAAGCTGCACGCCGAACGCGCGGACTGGCGGCGCCGCGCCCGCGGCCGTACCCCGTACGTATGCCGCTGCCGGGTCTTCCCCACCGCGGGCGGCGCGCTGGAGGTGACCGCGGTGGTCGCCCTGGACGACGACGTGGTCCGGGCGATCGCCTTCCGCCTCGAACCCGGGAACGCCGACTCAGGACCCGGCTACGGCCGCGCCCGCTGGCACTGCACCGACGTCGGACGGGCCGAACTCCCTTGCCAGCAGCGCTGCTTCGGCGGGGGCGATAGTGCTGGTGTTGAGCACGAGCGTGTCGGGGCGCAGCGACGCGCGGA
>NZ_JBFBIV010000122.1:0-20690 GCF_040702025.1 Streptomyces sp. NPDC088194
GGCCCGGCGGCGCGCGAGGCGGTGCTGATCGGCGCGGAGGACCCGCGGCACGCGGGCGGCAGCTATGTGATCGTGCAGAAGTACCGCAGGGCGGGGCAGCCGGAGGGAGTCAGTCCCCTTGGGCGAGCCGCAGCAAGTGGTCGGCCAGCTTCTGGCCCCCCTCCGGGTCCCGTGAAATGAGGACCACGGTGTCGTCGCCGGCGATCGTCCCGAGGATGTCGTAGACCTCGGCCTGGTCCATCGCGGACGCGAGGAACTGGGCCGCACCCGGCGGGGTGCGGACCACCACCAGGTTCGCCGACGCCTCCGCGGAGATCAGCAGCTCCGCGGCGAGCCGCCGCATCCGCTCCTCCTTGACCGACTCCCCCAGCGGCGCCTGCGGCGTGCGGAACCCTCCCTCGGAGGGCACCGCGTAGATCAACTCACCGTCGTTCGTACGGATCTTGACCGCGCCGAGCTCGTCGAGGTCCCGGCTGAGCGTCGCCTGGGTGACGCTCAGCCCGTCGTCGGCGAGCAGCTTCGCGAGCTGGCTCTGCGACCGCACCGGTTGCCGCCCGAGCAGGTCCACGATCCTGCGGTGGCGTGCGGTACGGGTCTGCGGGACTGCCTGGCCCCCGCCATGCGCTTGCGGCTCGGTCATCGCGTACGGATCTCCGTCATTCTCCCGGTCGGTCGGCCTGTGCGGCCCGGTACACCTCGTCGAGCACACCCGGCAGCGCCTGGAGGAACGCGTCGGTCTCCGCGTCGCCCACGACGAGCGGAGGCGCCAGCCGCACCACGTCGGGCACGGCCGCGTTCACCAGGAGTCCGGCATCCTGCGCCGCCCGTTCGACCTTGGCGGACAGCGGCTCGGTGAGCACGATACCGATCAGCAGCCCGGAACCGCGCACATGATCGACCAGCGGGTGGTTCAGCGCCTCCACGCCCTGCCGCAGCTTCTCGCCCTGCCGCTTGACGTTGTCGAGCAGATCCTCGGCCGCGATGGTGTCCAGCACGGCCAGCGCGGCGGCGCAGGCGACCGGGTTGCCGCCGAAGGTGGTGCCGTGGCTGCCGGGGGTGATCAGGTCGGCGGCCGGGCCGAAGGCGACCGCGGCGCCGAGCGGCAGGCCGCCGCCGAGCCCCTTGGCGAGGGTGACGACATCGGGCTCGACGCCCTGCGCCAGGCACTCGAACCAGTGGCCGGTCCGCCCGACGCCGGTCTGCACCTCGTCGAGCACCAGCAGCGTCCCGGTGGCCGCGGTGATCTCCCGGGCCGCCTGGAGGTAGCCGGCCGGCGGCACCACGACGCCGTACTCGCCGAGGATGGGTTCGAGGATCACCATCGCGGTGTCGGTGCTCACCGCGGCGCGCAGCGCGGCCACGTCGCCGTACGGCACGTGGGTGACGTCGCCGGGCAGCGGCTCGAAGGCGGTGCGCTTGGCGGGCTGGCCGGTGAGCGCGAGGGAGCCCATGGTGCGGCCGTGGAAGGCGCCCTGGGCGGCCACCACATGGGTGCGGCCGGTGAGCCGGCCGATCTTGAAGGCGGCCTCGTTGGCCTCGGCGCCGGAGTTGGCGAAGAAGACCCGGCCCGGGCGCCCGAAGTGCTGGAGCAGCCGCTCGGCGAGCTGGATGGTCGGCTCGGCGAGGAAGAGGTTGGAGATGTGGCCGAGCGACCCGATCTGCCGGGTGACCGCCTCGACCACCGCGGGGTGGGCGGTGCCCAGCGCGTTGGTGGCGATGCCGCCGACGAAGTCGAGGTACTCCTTGCCGTCGGCGTCCCAGAACCGGACGCCCTCACCGCGGGCGAGGGGCAGCCGGGGGACGCCGTAGCTGTTCATCAGCGCGCCCTGCCAGCGCTGGGCCAGCTCCTTGTTGCCGGTCACCGTGCTCCCCCTTCTGCGGACGTGTCCGCGGTCGCCGTGCCTTCGGAAGTCGCCGCGCCGTCGGAATCGGGCGCGGAGCCGAGCGTGGAATCGAACCCCGGCGCGGAGCCGAGCGCCGAATCGAACCCCGGTGCGGAGTCCAGCCCCGGCCGGAATTCGGAATCGGGCTCGGGCTCCGACTCGGGCTCCGGGTCGGGCACGACCATCGTGCCGATGCCCTCGTCGGTGAAGATCTCCAGCAGGATCGAGTGCTGCACCCGGCCGTCGATGACGCGGGCGGTGGTCACGCCGTTGCGCACCGCGTGCAGGCAGCCCTCCATCTTCGGCACCATGCCGCTGGACAGGTCGGGCAGCAGCTTCTCCAGCTCGGTGGCGGTCAGCCTGCTGATCACGTCGTCGCTGTTCGGCCAGTCCTCGTACAGGCCCTCGACGTCGGTGAGCACCATCAGCGTCTCGGCTCCGAGCGCGGCGGCCAGCGCGGCCGCGGCGGTGTCGGCGTTGACGTTGTAGATGTGGCCGTCGTCGGCGGCTCGGGCGATCGAGGAGACCACCGGGATACGGCCGTCGGCCAGCAGCGCCTCGATGGCGCCGGTGTCGATCGCGGTGATCTCGCCGACCCGCCCGATGTCCACCGACTCGCCGTCGATCGTGGGGCGGTGCTTGACGGCGCTGATGGTGTGCGCGTCCTCGCCGGTCAGGCCGACCGCGAGCGGGCCGTGCCGGTTGAGCAGGCCGACGAGTTCGCGCTGCACCTGGCCGGCGAGCACCATCCGGACCACGTCCATCGCCTCGGGCGTGGTGACCCGCAGGCCCGCCTTGAACTCGCTGACCAGGCCGTGCCGGTCGAGCTGCGCGCTGATCTGCGGGCCGCCGCCGTGCACGACGACCGGCTTGAGCCCGGCGTGCCGCAGGAACACCACGTCCTGGGCGAACGCGGCCTTGAGCGCCTCGTCCACCATGGCGTTGCCGCCGAACTTCACCACCACGGTCTTGCCGTGGTGCCGGGTCAGCCACGGCAGCGCCTCGACCAGGACCCGGGCCTTGGGCAGCGCGGTGTGCTTGCGCGGGGTTCCCCCGGGACGGGGGTCGGCGTCGGTCATGAGCTGTACGCGCTGTTCTCGTGGACGTAGTCGGCCGTGAGGTCGTTGGTCCAGATCACGGCGGACGCGTCTCCGGCGGCGAGGTCGGCGGTGATGACGACCTCGCGGAAGCGCATGTCGACCAGGTCGCGGTCGTCGCCGACCGAGCCGCCCCGGCACACCCACACGCCGTTGATCGCGACGTCGAGCGCGTCGGGCTCGAACGCGGCGGAGGTGGTGCCGATCGCGGACAGCACCCGGCCCCAGTTGGGGTCCTCGCCGTGCACGGCGCACTTGAGCAGGTTGTTGCGGGCGATGGAGCGGCCCACCTCGACGGCGTCGTCCTCGGTCGCGGCGTGCACCACCTCGATCCGGATGTCCTTGCTCGCGCCCTCGGCGTCGCCGATCAACTGGCGGGCCAGGTCGGCGCAGACCGCGCGCACCGTGTCGGCGAACTCGGCGTACTCCGGGACGACTTCGGACGCGCCCGAGGCGAGCAGCAGCACCGTGTCGTTGGTGGACATGCAGCCGTCGGAGTCGATCCGGTCGAAGGTCTGCCGGGTGGCGTCCCGCAGCGCCTTGTCCAGGGTGCCCTGGTCGACGTCGGCGTCCGTGGTGAGCACCACGAGCATGGTGGCCAGGCCCGGCGCGAGCATGCCCGCGCCCTTGGCCATACCGCCGACGGTGAAGCCGGACGGGCCGGTGGCCACGGCGGTCTTGTGCACGCTGTCGGTGGTCTTGATCGCGATGGCGGCCTTCTCGCCGCCGTGCGCGGACAGTTCGGCCGCGGCGGTGCCGATGCCCGGCAGCAGCTTGTCCATCGGGAGCGGCAGGCCGATCAGCCCGGTCGACGCGACCGCGACCTCGCCCGCGCTGTGCCCCAGCACCTCCGCGACGCGCTCGGCGGTCGCATGCGTGTCCTGGAAGCCCTTCGGGCCCGTACAGGCGTTGGCGCCACCGGAGTTGAGCACCACCGCGGTCACCGCGCCGCCCTTGAGGACCTGCTCCGACCACAGCACCGGGGCGGCCTTCACCCGGTTCGACGTGAAGACGCCCGCGGCGGCCCGGCGCGGCCCGGCGTTGACCACGAGGGCCAGGTCCGGGTTGCCGTTCTCCTTGATCCCGGCGGCGACCCCCGCCGCCGTGAACCCTTTCGCTGCCGTCACGCTCACGACCTGCTCCTGTTCTCCCCCAGGGCTTTCGCCTGGGTGGGGGTGCCCCCGGCGGAGCCAGGGGGAGTACCCCCACCGCCGGCCCGGCACGAAGCCGCGGCCATCGTCGTCATCTGCCGCCCGGCGGCCTCGCGGACGTCGCTCACGGCGCCACTCCGATCGTGGAAAGTCCCGTGCCCTCAGAGAACCCGAGGGCGATGTTCATGCTCTGTACGGCGCCGCCCGCCGTGCCCTTCGCCAGGTTGTCGATCGCGCTGATCGCGATGACCCGGCCGGCGTCCTCGTCGTAGGCGACCTGGACGTGCACGGCGTTGGAGCCGTAGACGGAGGCGGTCGCCGGCCACTGGCCCTCGGGCAGCAGGTGGACGAACGGTTCTTCGGCGTACGCCTTCTCGTACGCGGCGCGTACGTCCGCCGCCCCCACGCCCGGCCGCGCCTTCGCGGAGCAGGTCGCGAGGATGCCGCGCGGCATGGGCGCGAGGGTGGGCGTGAAGGACACGCCGACCCGCTGCCCGGCGACCGCGCTCAGGTTCTGGATCATCTCGGGGGTGTGCCGGTGGCCGCCGCCGACGCCGTACGGGGTCATCGACCCCATCACCTCGGAGCCGAGCAGGTGCGGCTTGGGCGCCTTGCCCGCGCCGGACGTGCCGGACGCGGCGACGATCACCGCCTCGGGTTCGACGAGGGCGGCGCCGTACGCCGGGAACAGCGCGAGCGAGACCGCCGTCGGGTAGCAGCCGGGCACCGCGACGCGCTTGGACCCCTCCAGCGCGGCGCGGCCACCCGGCAGCTCGGGCAGCCCGTACGGCCAGCTGCCCGCATGCTCCGACCCGTAGAACCGCTCCCAGTCGGCGGCGTCCTTGAGCCGGAAGTCCGCGCCCATGTCGATCACGAGCACGTCGTCGCCCAGTTGCTCCGCGACGGCCGCGGACTGGCCGTGCGGCAGCGCGAGGAAGACCACGTCGTGGCCGGCCAGCACCTCCGCGGAGGTCTCCGCGAGCACGCGCCCGGCCAGCGGCACCAGGTGCGGCTGAAGCGCCCCCAGCGGCTGCCCGGCGTTGCTGTTCCCGGTCAGCGCCCCGATCTCGACCTCGGGGTGCCCGACCAGCAGTCTGAGCACTTCCCCGCCGGCATACCCGCTGGCTCCGGCCACCGCCACCCGCACCGTCATCGACTCCTCCTTCGACAGCATGACTATACGGCTGGGCGCACTTTTATGCAATGTACTGCGCAGGTCACCGCCCTGCGCGGCGCCCGTACGCGTGGACGGGGCCGGGCGGGAGCACGGGGCGAGCCGTCAGGGCCGCGGCCTTCCCTCGTCGTCATCGGGGCGGGCGGGGTGCAGCAGGGCGAGCAGGAGCACCGCCGCGGTGGCCGCGAGGACGAGGACCGCGAGCAGGCGGGTCCAGCGGTGGTGGGACAGCGGCAGCACGGCGGCGGCGAAGACGGCGGCGCAGGTGCCGAGCGCGAGGAGCACCGGGGCCAGGGGCCGGGCCGCGCGAGGCGCCCGGGGGCCGGTGGCCCCGGAGATCCAGGGGTCGGTGAGGAGCAGGTAGCCGATCAGGAGGGCGGTCACGCACGCGCCGAGCCACAGCGGCGGCCCCGTCACGGCGGCCAGCACCACCGCGGCGGCCGCGAGCACCGTGGGAGCGCGCCGGCGGGCGAGGGCGGGCCGGCCCACAGACGCGGCCGGCGGGCGGTCGTCGGCCGCGGGCGCCAGCCACCAGGCGAACCCGGCGGCGGCCACGGCCAGCAGCCCCACCGGGACCCCGACCCGGAACGCGGCGGGCACGTCGCACGCGGCGGCGACCAGCAGCGCGGCGACGGCGCGGGTGAGCAGGCGAAGGGCACCCGGACTCCTCCACGTCCCCGCCGTCCGCCCCGTCTGCGCACCCGGCCTGCCCGCCCCCACCGGCTTGCCCAGCCCCGGGTCCCTCGGCGTCATCGGCGTCATCGGCAGCCTCCGGATACGGATATGGATACGGATGCGGGCACGGGCATGGTGACGACCGTGCCGTGGCCCGCGCGGCCCGCGGCGCCTGGCGCACGCTCGCGCGGGGCGGAGAGCCGTCCTGGTCGTACGGCTGCCCGGACCGGCCCGACGACGCTCAAGACGTTCGCCCGGGCTTCGCCGGACGTGCCCGGCCCCGCCGCCGGCCGGGCGGGACGGTGGGGACGCGGCTCATGGCCCGCCGTCGTACCGCTCATCGGGAACCCCCGCGGATACGGGTGCGCAGCAGCGGCGCCAGCGCCAGGTCGAGGGTCTGGCCCGGCTGGTGGGCGATCAGCGCGATGCCGCGCTCGATCAGCGCGAAGCGCATCGCGTCGCGGTCGGCCCGCCACAGCCGTAGTGCGAGTTCCGCGGTGGTGTCGCCGCGCGGCGCGGGCGGGTCGCCGGAGGGGATCTCGACCACGACGAGCGGGTTGGCGCGGGAACGCACCTGGTCGAGTACGACCAGGATGCGCTGGTCGGTGAGCGGGGTGAAGACGTAGACGAGCGCGCCCTCGGGCAGCGCGGGCGGCGGCAGCCGGCTGAGTTCCGGGTCGCGCTGGACCAGGTCCTTGCGGACCTCCAGCACGCTCTCCACGATCCGGTAGAAGTAGGCGTCGCCGCTGCCGGGTTGCAGCCACCGCGTGGTCCCGCCGACCGCGACCACCCCGACCCGGTCGTGCGTCCGCAAATACGCCCGGACCAGCCCGGCCGCCGCACGGAACGTCTCGTCCAGCGACGACAGACCCGTCACCGGGTCGCGGATGTCGCCCAGCACATCGAGCATCACCACGGTGTCAGCGGCACGCTCGGCCGCGAACTGGTGCAGTTGCAGCGACCCGCGCCGCGTCGTCGCCGGCCAGTTGATCCGCCGCTGCCGCTCCCCACGCACGTACGGATGCACCCCGATCACCTCGATCCCCTCCCCCCGCTGCGGCGACGCGTGCTCCCCCAGCCGGGTCGGCAACCGCACCGGAATCGGCGTGAGCCCCGCCGCCGCCGGCAACGGGAAGACCGCCACCTCACCCAGATCCACCCGCACCGTGCGCCGCGCCACGCCCCCCGCGTCATAGAGATCGACGTCCACCGTGCCCAACGTCCACCGCCCCCACCGCTCAGCGGTGAACCGCAGTTCGAGATGGGCCGTACCCACGGTCAGCGCGTCCAGCCGCACGCCCGGGCCGAGCGTGATCCCGGGGTCGAGCCGCCCCTCGCCTCCGTCGTGGACGACGGCGATCCTCGCCACGACCTGCTCGCCCTCGAAGCAGCGCCGCGCGGCCACCTCCACGGTCGCGGTGAGATGCCCGGCCCGGGGCGTCCGGGGCAGTGCCAGCGCGAGCAGCACCAGCGGACCGGCGGCCAGCGCCAGCAGCCACGGCCGGCCGGTGACGAGGGCGGCGCCCAGCGCGAGCGCGGCCACCGTGCCGTAGCGCAGGGCGCGTTCGCCGGCCCGCCAGCCGTCCGGCGGCTCTGGCGGCGCCTCGGTGGGCCGACCGGGCTCCGACTGCCGCCCGCCGAGGGCGCGTTCGACCGCCTCTGATCCGGTCGCACCCTCCACGACGATGTCGCCGGGCCCCGGTACGGACGCGGGCGCGGGCTCTGACGGGATCGGCCCCGGCGCGGACGCAGGCACGGGTTGCTCCTTCATGACGCGGTGCCGGTGCTGGTGCCGGTGCCGGTGCCGGTCCCGGTGCTGGGCGCGGTCCGCGGCGCCGGGACGTCGCCGGGTGCGGACTGCCCCGGATCTGCCGGCTGCTCCGGATCGCCCAGCACTTCGAGCCGCTCCAGGAGCGCGCGCAGCACCCCCTCGGGCACGGACGGCCGCGGCGGCGGCTCGGCCGGGTCGATCCACGGCCACAGCTCCGCACCGACCAGCGCGCGGGCCCGTTCGGGGGCGCGGTGCAGGTCCGTGCCGTGCCGGGCGGCGAGTCGGGCGGCGAAGAGCCGTTGCAGGTGCGGGCGCAGCCGCTGGGCGAAGTACGCCTCGCCGTCGGGGCCGAGGGCGTTGTGCACCAGCCACTCCCAGCCGCCGAGCGCGGGCTCGCTGCTGCCCAGCAGCCTCACCGGCCGGCGGTAGTCGCCGTCGCGGGCGCCGGCCCCCGCGACATAGCGGGTGACGCAGAACCCGGCCGCGGCGGCCACGGCCAGCCCCACCAGGGCCACCGCGAAGCCGTCGGTGACGCCGAGCAGCAGGACGCCGACGGAGGCGACGGCGACCAGCAGCGTGACGGAGTGGCGGGCCGAGCCCGGCGCGGCGCGCATCCGGGTGCGGGCCGCCGTGCCCGCACCCGGGTGGTGCTCCGCTCCGAGGGTGTCGGGTTCTCCGGGCCCGCCGGCAGTGCCCGAGCGACCGGACCGTCCGGACCTGCGGCCCCCGGCGGACCTGCCGGGGTTGCCGAGAACTCCGGGCAGTTCGAGCAGGGCCGCCCCCGCGGTGCGGCCCCCCGGCGCCGTGCCCGGACCCGGTCCCGCATCCGCGCCCGCATCCCGAGCCGTGTCCGCATTCCGAGCCATGTCCCTACCCTGAGCCGCGCCCGCATCGCGAGCCGCGTCCCCATCCCGAGCCGCGTCCCCATCCCGAGCCGCGTCCCCATCCCGAGCCGCGTCCCTACCCCGAGCCGCGTCCGTGGACGGCCTCGGGCCCGACACCGGTCCGCCCGTGTCCGGCGAGTCCGCTGCCCTCACGCTCCCTCCTCCGCCCTGGCTCCGGTGCGCGGCGCGGCGAGCCGTTCCGCGAGGTCGGCGAGTGCGTCGGCCGCCTGCGCGCGGTGGGCGTCGCCCATCGGGTGGCTGGAGTAGCGGGCCTCGCGGAACAACTCGGTGAGCACGGAGGCGCTGCCCTCGGTGCGCAGGCCACTCGCGGCGGCGCGTACCAGCAGGTCGTTCGGGCTGTCCGAGACGTGCCGTGACACGCCCGAGCCGGCCAGCGAGGTCTCCATGGCGACGTAGCAGGCGATCACCGCGGTCCGGGCGTCGCCGTTGTCGCGCAGGGCGCGCCGGCCGGACTCCACCGCGTCGGCGAGCAGCCGGGCGTCCTCGTGCGGGTCCCTCCGGGCACGTCGCGGCCTGCGGACGTACTCCGCCCGCAGCCGCCGGTACGCGACGACGAACGCGGCCACAAGCGCCACACCCGCGACCACCAGCAAGGTGACGATCAGCCAGGGCGGCGGGTTGTGCGGCGTGTCGTGCCCGAGGTCGCGCGAGGGTCGCGAGTGGCCGACGCCGAACTCGCCGGGGTCCAGCGGCCCCGGGTCGTAGGGCGATCCGAACCGGTGCATGGCCAGGACCGCGGCCGGTACGGCGGCGGCGCCGACCAGCAGCGTGGCGCGCACGACGGCCGCGAGCCGCTGCTCGACCGGGCTCAGCCGGGTGTCGATCCGCGGCCGGACCCGGTACCGGGCCAACAGCGCCAGGCAGCCGACCGCCCATCCGATCGCGAGCAGCGCGACGGCCGGCCCGCTGCGGACCACTCCCGCGCCGCGTCCGACGGAGCCGGGCCGCAGGACCAGCGCCGCCAGCACGGTCCCGGCGACGACCACGACGACCAGCGCCGTCCGCGTGTCGCCCGGCACTCCCCTGGTCGAGAGCGCTCTCCGCCCCATCCCTCCACCCCCTCCGTACGCTTCCGCGCCTCGCAGCCTCGCACACGGGTACGGCCCGCCGCGAGGCCCCACCCCGCCCCCGCCGCCGTCAAACCGGGGGCTTGTTCGAGGAAGCGAGGGCAACGGGATATCTTGATATCAAGCAATGTTGGAGACTGGAACGGAGACCAACCGGTGGCTGACTCGACCATCATCTACACACACACCGACGAGGCCCCGGCCCTGGCGACGTACTCGTTCTTGCCCGTGATCCAGGCGTACGCCTCGACCGCCGGGGTCACCGTCGAGAGCCGGGACATCTCGCTGGCGGGTCGGATCATCGCCGGCTTCCCCGAGTACCTGGAGGAGGGCCAGCGGATCGACGACGCGCTGGCCGAGCTGGGCGAGCTGGCGCAGCGGCCCGAGGCGAACATCATCAAGCTGCCGAACATCTCGGCGTCGATCCCGCAGCTCAAGGCGGCCGTCGCCGAGCTGCGCGAGCAGGGCTACGCGCTGCCGGAGTACCCGGACGACCCGAAGACCGACGAGGAGCGCGACATCCGCGCCCGCTACGACAAGGTCAAGGGCAGCGCGGTGAACCCGGTGCTGCGCGAGGGCAACTCCGACCGCCGCGCGGCCGCCGCGGTGAAGAACTACGCCAAGGCCCACCCGCACCGGATGGGCGCCTGGACCGCCGACTCGAAGACGAACGTGGCGACGATGTCCGCCGACGACTTCCGCTCCACCGAGAAGTCCGCGGTGGTCTCCGAGGCCGGCACCCTGCGGATCGAGCTGCACGGCGACGACGGCAGCACCAGCGTGCTGCGCGAGTCCGTACCGGTGCTGGCCGGCGAGGTCGTGGACGCGTCGGTGATGCGGGTCGGCGCGCTGCGCGAGTTCCTCACCGCGCAGGTGGCCCGGGCGAAGGCCGAGGACGTGCTGTTCTCCGTGCACCTCAAGGCCACCATGATGAAGGTCTCCGACCCGATCATCTTCGGCCACGCGGTGCGCGCCTTCTTCCCGAACACCTTCGCGGAGCACGGCGCCACGCTCGCCGCGGCCGGGCTGACCCCCAACGACGGCCTCGGCGCGATCCTGGCCGGCGTGGAGAAGCTGCCGGAGGGCGACGCGATCAAGGCGTCCTTCGCCGCCGAGCTGGCCGACGGCCCGGCGCTGGCGATGGTCGACTCCGACCGCGGCATCACCAACCTGCACGTGCCCAGCGACGTCATCGTGGACGCCTCGATGCCGGCCATGATCCGCACCTCCGGCCACATGTGGGGCCCGGACGGCAAGGAGGCCGACACCCTCGCGGTGCTGCCCGACAGCAGCTACGCCGGCGTCTACCAGGTCGTCCTCGACGACTGCCGCGCGCACGGCGCCTTCGACCCGGCCACCATGGGCTCGGTGCCCAACGTCGGCCTGATGGCGCAGAAGGCCGAGGAGTACGGCAGCCACGACAAGACCTTCGAGATCCCGACCACCGGTACGGTCCGGGTCGTCGACGGCAACGGCGAGGCCGTGCTGGAGCAGGCGGTCGGCGCCGGTGACATCTTCCGGATGTGCCAGACCAAGGACCTGCCGATCCGCGACTGGGTGAAGCTCGCGGTCACCCGCGCCCGCGCCACCGGCGACCCGGCCGTCTTCTGGCTGGACGAGACCCGCGCGCACGACGCGGCGCTGATCGCCAAGGTCGAGGCGTACCTGCCCGAGCACGACACCGAGGGCCTGGACATCCGCGTGCTGTCGCCGGTCGAGGCGACGAAGCTGTCGCTGGAGCGCATCCGGCGCGGTGAGAACACCATCTCCGTGACCGGCAACGTGCTGCGCGACTACCTCACCGACCTCTTCCCGATCCTGGAGCTGGGCACCAGCGCCAAGATGCTGTCGGTGGTTCCGCTGATCAACGGCGGCGGCCTCTTCGAGACCGGCGCCGGCGGCTCCGCGCCCAAGCACGTGCAGCAGCTGGTCAAGGAGGACTACCTGCGCTGGGACAGCCTCGGCGAGTTCCTCGCGCTGGCGGTGAGCTTCGAGCACCTCGCGCAGACCACCGGCAACGCCCGCGCGCAGATCCTCGCGGACACGCTCGACCGCGCCACCGGCACGTTCCTCAACGAGGACAAGTCGCCGTCCCGGCGGGTCGGCGGGATCGACAACCGCGGCAGCCACTTCTACCTGGCGCTGTACTGGGCGCAGGAGCTGGCCGGGCAGTCCGACGACGCGAAGCTCGCGGAGGCGTTCGGGCCGCTGGCCAAGGCGCTGGCGGAGCAGGAGGAGACGATCGTCGCCGAGCTGATCGCGGTGCAGGGGTCGCCGGTGGACATCGGTGGGTACTACCAGCCCGACGCGGAGAAGGCGACGGCCGTCATGCGGCCGTCCGCCACGTTCAACGCGGCGGTGGCGTCCCTCGGTTGAGCCGTTCCCGGGGTACCGCTCGTCCTTGCGGGCGGCGGTGCCCCGGGGGGGGCGTGTTACTTGGTGCTGCGGAGGACCACGAACTTCGGGTGGGAGGCGACGACGTCGCAGTTGCCGAAGAGGCGGCGCAGGCGAGCGTGGTAGCCGAGGTGACGGTTGCCGACGACGCGGAGTTCCCCACCCGGCCGTAGCGCGGCCCTCGCCGTGGTGAACATGCGGCGGGCGGCGGCGTCGGTGGTGGCGCGGTGGGAGTGGAACGGCGGGTTGAGCAGGACGAGGTCGACGCTCTCGGGCGGCAGCGCGGTGAGCGCGTCACCGACCGTGAACTCGGCCTTCGCCCCCGGCAGGGCGTTCGCCCGGAACGTCTCCTCGGCGGAGGCGACCGCCTGGTAGGACTCGTCGGTGAAGAGCACCTCGGCGGCCGGGTTGGCGAGCGCGGCGGCGGTGCCGACGACGCCGTTGCCGCAGCCGAGGTCGACCACCCGGTCCGGCCCGGTGCGCTGCGGCAGGTTCGCGAGCAGCAGCCGGGTGCCGAGGTCGAGCCGGTCCGCGCAGAACACCCCGGCGTGGTTGACGACCGGATGCCCGGACATCGGCCCGATGTCGTCGGGCAGGGCGTACCGCACGGGCCACGGGTTCGTGCCGCGGGCCAGGCCCGGTTCGGGCGTGCAGAAGATCAGCCGGGACTTGCGGACCGCCAGTGACGTGGTGGTGGGGCCGATGATCCGCTCGAAGAGCCGGAGCGTGGAGGTGTGGATCTCGCTGACCATGCCGGTGCCGAGCACGGTGGTGCCGGAGTGCACGGCGGGCGCGAGCCGGTGCAGCTGGTCCTCCAGCAGGGCGAGGCTCTTGGGCACGCGGACGATCAGCAGGTCCACCCGGCCGGGCGGGTCGTCCCGGGTGGTGCGCAGGTCGGCGCCGGCGGCCGGGGCGTTGCGCCGCAGGTTCGCCTCGGTGGCCGACCGGCCGAGGAAGGAGTCGGTGACGAGGGTGGGGCGGTTGGCGCCGTGCGCGGCGAGCGCGGTGGTCAGGGCGCCCCAGCGGTCGCCGAGGACGACGGTCGCGCCGGGCGAGGCCGGTCCCCCGGTGTCGGCGAGGTGCTGGAGCGCGTACGCGTCGGCGGCGTCCCAGGCCCGCAGCTGCTCGCGCGGGTCGGCCGGGAAACGGGTCAGGTCGAGGTCGCCCCACGGCGAGCTGAATCGGTGCATCGTGCGACCAGCGTATCCGGAACGTAGGTGGGGCCCGGGGCCTTGTCCTGGCCCCGGGCCCCGCTGATGCCGCCCTGTGCTGCCGTCGGCCCGTGTTGCCGCCCCGGGTGAGCTTCACCTCGCGCGTGATGCCTTTTCACTACCGCCGCACGAGAGCGGCGGGCCGGAGTCGAACCGGCATTTCGCGATCCCATTCCCCAAGACGGTCGGCCGGCGGTCGGCGGCACATGCTGAGTCTGGAGCGAGAGTCTGAGATTCAGTGCGGCGCCGCTGCGTGCGGTCGCCGCCTCACGACAAGCTTCAGTTTCAGCTTTGCGCTCCTCGCGCTCCCCTCCGCTGGGCGAAGGGGCCCCTCCGCTCTCGGGCGGAGGGGGCTTGACGGGGGTTACGACCCCAGCAGGTAGCCGAAGACGGCATCCCCCACCCGCTGGTCGGTGACCTCTGCGCCGTTCGCCTCCTCGCGGGCGAACTGCACGGCCTGCTGCAGCTTCTCCACCCGCTCCAGCACCTCGTTGACCCGGCGGGCCGGCAGTGCGCCGGAGAACTTCACCGTGGTCCAGTAGCCCACCGCGATGTCCTCGTAGTAGACCTCGACCTGGGCCGGGTGCTGCTCGGTCGCCTCGGCCTTCACGTGGTTGCGCGGCACCTTGCGGGTGCGGATGGTGCGTACCGGCTCGGTCTTCCAAGCGTCGGTGGAGGCGTCGAGGTTCCACGCCTCGGCGGCGTCGAGCACCGGCAGCTTGCGGATGAACTGGCCCAGCTCGACGAGCTGCTTCTCCAGGAAGAGCAGGTACGTCACCGGCACGTCGCGGACCAGCTCTCGACCGTCCACGGTGATGTCGGCGCGTGCCTCGCAGTTGGCCCAGTCCTTGGTGGCGGTCACGTCGAAGAGCCGGGTCAGGGCGGTCGTCGCGGACCGCAGCACCTGCTCGGCCTGGACCTGGACCCGGGTGGACTCGGGCGGCAACTGCTCGCCTTCCTCGTCCTTGGGCTGGTAGGTCCTGGCAATGCCGGACAGCAGTGCGGGCTTGAGCAAGTCGCGCTGAGCGGACGCCAGTTCGTGGTGGGCCTTGGACTTGGCGCCCTTCTCGACTGCGATGATCTGGTTGAGTTTCGCCACGGGAAGAACGTAACAGCGGAGCTGATCGACGTACGAACGGTTTATCCGATCACGACCGGGCCGTGACAGGGCCACGACCCGGCCGCGACATGCCGTACGGCAGCGGCGCACCGTACGGCAGTTGACGGATCGTCAGGTCACGGCGTGCGAACCCGGGTCGGGTAGTGCTCGGCCACCACCTCGGTCATCGCGCCCAGCGGGTCGGCGGTGACCTGGGTGGCGGAGAAGTAGATGTTGCCGCGCACCTGCGGGTAGTCCGCGTCGAAGGTGAGGTGGCGGGACAGCTCGGCCGGGTCCTGCCACTGCGCGGGCTGGCCGGCGACGCCGACCTTGTAGAGCGCCTCCCCCACGTAGAGCTTCGCCCGGGTGCCGGCCACGACGTCGGACCACCAGGGCACCAGCACCCCGTAGTCGGCGGCGGCGAAGCCGATGTTCCAGTAGACCTGAGGGGCGATGTAATCCAGCCAGCCGCGCTTGACCCAGCCTCGGGTGTCGGCGTGCAGGTCGTCGTAGGTCTGCACGCCGGCCTGGGTGGCCGAGCCGAGCGGGTCGGTGGCGGCGTTGCGCCAGACCCCGAACGGGCTGATGCCGTACTGGGTGCCGGGCCGGATCTGCTTGATCCGCGCCGCCATCTCGCTGACCAGCAGGTCGGTGTTGTGCCGGCGCCAGGCGTCGCGGTCGGGGAAGCCGGCGCCGTAGCGGGCGTAGCTGGCGTCGTCGGCGAAGGTCTGGCCGGCCACCGGGTACGGGTAGAAGTAGTCGTCCCAGTGCACGGCGTCGATCGGGTAGCGGCGCACCGCGTCGAGCATCGCGTCCTCGACGAAGCGGCGGACGGCCGGCTGCCCGGGGTCGTAGTACAGCTTGCCGCCGTAGGGCAGCACCCACTCCGGGTGCAGCCGGGCCGGGTGGGTGGGGGCGAGCGTGCCGGGGTCGTCGGTCATCGCGACCCGGTACGGGTTGAACCAGGCGTGCAGTTCGAGGCCCCGGCGGTGCGCCTCGTGCACGGCGGTGCCCAGCGGGTCCCAGCCCGGGTCGCGGCCCTGGGTGCCGGTGAGGTACTGCGACCACGGCTCGTACGGCGACGGCCAGAACGCGTCGGCGGTCGGGCGGACCTGGAACATCACGGCGTTGAGCCGGCGTTCGACCGCGGTGTCGAGCAGGTCGATCAGTTCGGCGCGCTGCTCCCGCGGCGACAGGCCCGGCGCGGACGGCCAGTCGGTGTTGGCGACGGTGGCGATCCACATGCCGCGCAGCTCGCGGCGGGCGGTGGGCGGCCGGTGCGCGGGGCCCGCCGGGCGGGCGGCGCCGGCGGTGCCCGGCGCGGGGCGCGCGGCAGCGGCCGGGGTGGGCACGGTGGCCTGCGCGGTGCCGATCGCCGCGGCCGAGGCCAGCGTGCCGGCCGCCGCCACGGTGAAGGTTCTACGGGAGAGTGGGTCCATACCGTCCTCCTGATCTACCGTCCAGATCCGCCGATGATGATGGTCCGGGGCAATGGCGGCAACCGCCGAATGGTCCAGTCCACTGAAGGGGCAGGGCGCCGGGCCCGGCGGCTCCGGTGGGCGGTAACGTCTGTCCGGAACACGATCAGGTACGAGCCAGGTATGCGATCAAGTGCCTGCCGGGTGCGGGCAGCGGCAGGCCGGACACGGCCGACGGTCGGGAGGCTGACGAGTGAGTGACATCCAGCGCGTCGGAGTGGTGGGCGCGGGCCAGATGGGTTCGGGCATCGCCGAGGTGTGCGCGAAGGCCGGGCTCGACGTCCGGGTCGCCGAGACCACCGGCGAGGCGCTGGAGTTGGGCCGCGCCCGCCTGGCGAACTCCCTCGGCAAGGCCGCCGAGCGCGGCAAGCTCACCGAGCAGGAGCGGGACGCGGCGCTGGACCGGCTCAGCTACACCACCGACCTCGCCGAGTTCGCCGACCGCGACCTGGTGATCGAGGCGGTGGTGGAGAACGAGCAGGTCAAGCTGGACATCTTCAAGACCCTCGACCAGGTCGTCACCCGCCCCGACGCCATCCTCGCCTCCAACACCTCCTCCATCCCGCTGGTCCGGCTCGCGGTGGCCACCTCGCGGCCCGACCAGGTGGTGGGCATCCACTTCTTCAACCCGGCGCCCGTGCAGCGCCTGGTCGAGGTGATCCCGGCGCTCACCACCGGCAGCGAGACCGTCAAGCGGGCCGAGGCCCTGGTCACCGACGTCCTCGGCAAGCACCCCATCCGCGCCCAGGACCGCTCCGGTTTCGTCGTCAACGCCCTCCTGGTGCCCTACCTGCTCTCCGCGATCCGCATGTACGAGTCCGGCATCGCCACCCGCGAGGACATCGACAACGGCATGGAGATGGGCTGCGCCCACCCGATGGGCCCGCTCAAGCTCTCCGACCTGATCGGCCTCGACACCGTCGCCGCGATCGCCGACTCCATGTACGCGGAGTATAAGGAGCCCCTGTACGCGGCTCCGCCGATCCTCCAGCGCATGGTCGACGCGGGCCGCCTCGGCCGTAAGTCGGGCGCGGGCTTCTACGCGTACTGACGGCCCCCGGCGTACGCCCTGCGCCCTGCACCGCGTCGTCCGCGGCCACCCGACCGCTTTCCCGTACAGCGCACGGCAAGCTCAGGCGCGGGGCAGCACACCCAGAAGCGCCGAGGTGAAGGAGAAGCGCAGCGCGTCACGCAGTTCCAGGTTGAGCACACCGAGGGCGGGCTCGTCCGCGTAGGCGGCAAGGAGGCTGGGCGGCGGCGGGACGTACGCGGACAAGGCGCCCGCCGAGACCAGGCTCGTCAGGCAGAACAGTTGCGTGCCGTCGCCGAGTTCGGGCACGTGGCGGCGCACCAGCTCGACCATGTCCGCGAGCCGCGCGAGGGAGGAGCGCTTGTGGCGCTTGACCACCTCGACCGAGACGTTGTGCTCCAGGACGCCGCCCTGCGCGCCGAAGAGGTCGCACAGCACCACCCGGCCGGCCAGTGACCGGCTGAGGATCTCGGCCAGTTGGCCTGCCCGCACTTCCGGTGCCGCGTGCGCCTCGATGCCCGCGGCCAGCTCGTCCGCCAGCTCGGCGAGCCAGTTCCCCAGAAAGACGTCCAGGAGTTCGAGCAGCACCGCCTCGCGGGACTCGAAGTACCGCAGGACGTTCGACTTGGCCAGGCCCACCCGCCGGCTGAGCTCGTTGAGGCTCACCTCGGCCACGGGCATCTCGTCGAGCATCGCCGCCGCCGTGTCCAGGATCGCCCGGCGGCGGATCTCCCGCTGCTCCTCGCTTCGCGCCCGCTGGAATGTCACGCCCTCAGCCTAGCTTAAAGACCGCCGGTTCCTTGACATGAGACCGCCGGTCTCTTACGTTGGAGGTCTTAACAGACCGACGGTTTTTTAGGAGTGCGCCATGAACGGCGACTGGACCGAGCAGCACATCCCCGATCAGCACGGGCGGGTCGCGATCGTGACCGGCGCCAACACCGGGCTGGGTTTCGAGACCGCCCGGATGCTCGCCGCGCGCGGGGCGGCGGTGGTCCTGGCCGTCCGCGACGTCGAGAAGGGCGAACGGGCCGCCGCCCGCATCACCGGCGACGTCACCGTCCAGGCCCTCGACCTGACCTCCCTGGACTCGGTCCGGTCCGCGGCGGCCGACCTGCGCGCCGCCCACCCGCGCATCGACCTTCTGATCAACAACGCGGGCGTGATGTACACCCCGAAGCAGACCACCGCCGACGGCTTCGAGCTGCAGTTCGGCACCAACCACCTCGGCCACTTCGCCCTCACCGGCCTGCTGCTGGACCGGCTCCTGCCCGTCCCCGGCTCCCGTGTCGTCACGGTCAGCAGCACCGGCCACCGCATCCGGGCCGCCATCCACTTCGACGACCTGCAATGGGAGCGCTCGTACGGCCGCGCCGCCGCCTACGGCCAGTCCAAGCTCGCCAACCTGATGTTCACGTACGAACTGCAGCGCCGGCTCGGTCCGCACGGCACCACGATCGCGGTGGCCGCGCATCCCGGCGTGTCCAACACCGAGCTGATCCGCAACACACCCGCCGCGCTTCGGGTGCCCATCGCCTGGCTCGCGCCGCTGCTCACCCAGAAACCCGAGATGGGCGCCCTGCCCACCCTGCGCGCCGCCACCGATCCGGCCGTCATCGGCGGCCAGTACTACGGTCCCGGCAACCGGGGGGAGATCCGCGGCTACCCGAAGCTGGTCGACTCCAGCCCCGACTCCCACGACCAGGCCACGCAGCAGCGGTTGTGGACCGTCTCCGAGGAGCTCACCGGGGTGACGTTCCCCGTGCCGACCCCGCAGCGGAGGAATTCCTGAGGCCAGGCCGCGCCAAGGCCGACCCGGTCGTCTCGCGGCAGATTCGGTCGCGCGCGTGCTCTTCGGTCGCCATCGGCGCCGCCCTTCCGTCGCCGTGCCGCGGGTGCGCGCCGTTCTTCCTTGGGCCGTGGGCCGGACGACGAGTTCGTCGACGTCCTCGTTGACGTCAACGTCGGCGGGCTGGTCGACGGCGTAGCGGACCCCTTCGGCGATTGAGTTCGCTCCGGGTCAGGCCCGGGCTGATCAGGGGGACCCGCAGTTCCCGGCTCTCCTGGCGCAGGCCCTCCGACAGGGCGCGGACCGCGTGTCTGGTGGCGCCGTAGGCGGCCGCGGTCGGGTCGACCCGCAGCCCTGAGACGGAGGAGACGTTCACGATGTGCCCGCGGCGCTGGGCCCGCATGAGCGGCAGGACATCCGCTCGGGACGTCCGCTTGGGCCTCCGCTCGGGTCGTCCGTTCGCGGAACCAGCTCGGTCCTCGCCGCGGCCAGTCATAACTGTTACGGTTACAATAGGACGGAGGTGAGGGACGACATGGGAGCCAACAGCAGGCTGACCGTCGCCGCGCACGCCCTGACCTGGATCGGGCTGTACCAGCGCCGCGGCCACGAGGTCGCCACCTCCGAGCAGATCGCGACGAGCGTCAACACCAACCCCGTGGTGATCCGCCGCCTGCTGGCCCAACTGCGCAAGGCCGGCCTGGTCGACTCGCGCAGAGGCGCCGGCGCCGGCTGGACGCTGTCGCGGGGCCTGCCGACGATCACCCTGCTCGACGTCTACGAAGCGGTGGAGCCGGGGCCGATCTTCGCCCTGCACCCCGCCACGCCCGACCCCGAGTGCGTCGTGGGCCACGGCATAGCGCCGGTGCTGAGCGTCGTCTACGACGGGGTCGAGACCGCTCTCCGCGCGGAACTGGCGAGAACCACGCTGGAAGATGTGCTGCACGACGTACTGAAAGCCACCTAGCTTCGACCGCGGGCCCGACCGGGCCGCGCCGGCAGCGCGCTTTTCGCGGTCCCCAATGTAACCACAACCGTTACATCAACTCATTCGGAGAATGCCATGGGACAGCTGGACGACAAGACCGCCCTCGTGACCGGGGCCTCCACCGGCATCGGCCTGGCCATCGCCCGCCGGTTCGCCGCCGAGGGAGCCACCGTCTACCTCACCGGCCGCCGCAAGGCCGAACTGGAGCACGCCGTCGAACAGGTCGGCGACCGCGCCATCGGTATCCGCAGCGACGTATCGGAACTCGACGACCTCGACCGGCTCTTCGCCGAGATCACCGAGCGCGGCGGACGTCTCGACATCGTCGTGGCCAACGCCGGCGTCGGCGAGTTCGGCCCGCTCGGCTCGATCACCGAGGAGGAGTACGACCGCACCACCTCCATCAACCTCAAGGGCACGATCTTCACCGTCCAGAAGGCGCTTCCGCTGCTGCCGGCCGGCGCCTCGGTGATCCTGCTCTCCTCCAGCGCGGCCCTGCGCGGAGTCCCGGGCCTGGGCGTCTACGCCGCCACCAAGGCCGCGATCCGCAGCCTCGCCCGCACCTGGGCCGCCGAACTCGCCGACCGCGGCATCCGCGTCAACGCCCTCACCCCCGGCCCCGTCACGACCCCCGGCGCCGACGAACTGCGAGCCGCGCTCCCGCAGGACGGCGACGCCGCCGAGCCCCCCGCGCCCACTCCCCTCGGCCGGGCGGGCCGCCCCGACGAGGTCGCGTCCACCGCCCTCTACCTGGCCGGGGACCAGAGCTCCTTCACCACCGGCGCGGAACTCCTCGTCGACGGCGGCACCACCCAGCTCTAGGCCGTGTTTTGGAAGTAGCGCCGTCCGCCCAAAGGGCGGGGCCCGTGGCGTCTGGTGCGTGCGATCGCAAGGCGGAGGGTTGTCCTCGTAGTGGGCCTACTCGGACAAGCCCGACAACGAAGCGAGCGTGCGTGCCAGGCGCCACGGGCCAGGCGG
>NZ_JBFBIV010000123.1:0-20608 GCF_040702025.1 Streptomyces sp. NPDC088194
GCGGGTGCGACCGGTCGACCATCCGGTGGCGGCCGCGGAGGAAGCGGACGCGGCGGACGCCGCGCGCCGTTACGCGCACTACATCATCCGCGGCCCGGTGTTCGGGCTGGCCGCGCACACCCCGGGCGAGACCGGCTGGCGGATGGTGGAGCCGGCGGTGGAGGGCTTCCCGCAGGCGTCCCGCGACGCGCTCAACTCGTATCTGTGGCTGAAGGCCAAGGACGACACCGACGACCCCGTGGTGCGCCGCGAACTGCTCGCCGCGGTCGCCAGGTTGGAGCAGGAGCCGCTCGACGAGCTGACCGTGTGCGGGGTGCGCTACCGGGTGGTGCGCGCCGAGGAGTACGTCTACAGCAACGAGGACGGCCTGGAACCGCCGCGCCCCGCCGACCGGGACGCCCTGGTGCTCGACTGGGACGGTTCGCCCGACGAGCCGGAGGTGGACCAGGACTTCGTGATGGACCACTCCGCGGTCACCGGGGTGGTGGCGGGCTCCGAGCGGCTGGCGCTGCGCGAACTGCACTACCGCAGCGAGCGCTACCCGGCCGACGTCCGCGCCGACTCCCGCCGGGCGCTGGAAACCCACCCCGGCACCGTGGTGTTGCCGGCCGCCTTCCGGGTGGTGGAGCGCACCGAGGACGGCTGGGAGCCCTTCTCCATGATCGTGGCCACCCCGCACGCGGCCCGCCGCACCCTGGTGACGGCGCTCACCGAGATGTGGCCGCGGATGCGCAAGCTCACCCCGCAGGAGAAGGCGGAGTACGACCGGGTCGCCGCGCGGTTCCAGGCCGCCGGCCGCGCCAACGAACTGTCCGTCCACGACCGGCGGTTCTTCGTGGTCCGGGTCGGCCGCATGGTCCGGTTCGGCCTCGACGGCCCCGAACCGCCCCGCCCCTCCGACATCGACCCCTACGGCCCGTCGAAGATCCGCCCGACGATGGACGAGCACGGCACCATCACCTACAGCGAGGAGTAGCCGCTACGGCGGGGAGCAGCCGCCACGGCAGCGGCAGCCGTGGCCCGCGTTGGAGGCGGCTGCGCCCGGCGGGAGGCCACCACGGGCGCAGCCGCCGGTCACAGGGGCAGTACGGCCAGCGGCGCGGAGGTGGGCGCGGGGGAGCCGCCGTGCGGTTCCGCGGTCACCCCGACCGCGTCGGCGCCGTCCGTCCGCCCCTTGAGCAGGGCCGACCCGGACGCGGTGGCGGAGTCCACCAGGCCCGCGGGCACCATGGTGCCGTTCCTGCTGAACCACAGTTCGTAGACCCGCGAGCCCGGCAGCTTCGGCAGGTCGCGGTAGACCAGGGCGGCCTGCCCGGCCCGCGCCGAGGACACCACGGTCGCGGTGCCGCCGCCCTTGAGCCCCTGGGTGTGGAAGGACGCGTCGGGTGCGGTGAGCAGCGTGCTGAGCTGATCCGCCTGGTGTTCGGCCCGCGCGGTGCGGTCGCGCTGCCGGTCGGCGGTGTGCTCGGCCTGGATCGCTATGCCCGCGGAGGCGATCGCGCCGGCCAGGCACGCGGCGAGCGCGTAGTACGGCAGCCGGCGGCGCCAGTTGCGCCGGAGGGACCGCTGCGTCGCCGACGGCTCCGGCGGCAGCTGGCGCACCTCGGGCAGCGCGGCCAGCACCCGGCCGCGCATCCCCACCGGCGGCACCTCGGCCACCGCGAGGGCCAACCGGGCCGCGGTCTCGCGCAGTTCGCGCACCTCCTGGTCGCACGCCTCGCACCGGGTCAGGTGCCGGCGGAAGTCCCGCGCCTCCCGGTCCTCCAGCGCGCCGACCGCGTACGCGCCGGTCAGCGTGTGCAGGTCGACTTCGGTCACGACGCCACCCCCAAGCAGTCGCGGAGCCGGATCAGTCCGTCCCGCAGTCGGGTCTTGACCGTGCCCAGGGCCACCCCGAGCACTTCCGCGGTCTCCTGATAGGTGTAGCCGCGGTAGTAGGCGAGGGTCACCGACTCGTGCTGGAGTTCGGTGAGCCGCTCCAGGCAGCGCCTGACCTGCTCGCGCTCCAGCCGCCGCTCCACCTGCTCGGTGACCTCGTCGAAGGCGCGCACCCGGTCGCGCAACCCGGCCTTGTGCTCCCGGTCGGCGGCCGCCTGCGCCGACCGCACCCGGTCCACGGCGCGGCGGTGCGCCATCGTCATGATCCACGCCATCGCGCTGCCCTGCTGCGGGTCGAACCTGGCCGCGCACCGCCAGACCTCGATGAGGACCTCCTGCGCGACCTCCTCCGACTGGGCCGAGTCGCGCACCACCCGGCGGACCAGGCCGAGCACGGCGCCGGCGACCGCCGTGTAGAGGTGCTCGAACGCCTCCTGGTCGCCCCGGGAGACCCGGTCGAGCAACGCCTCCAGCACCCCGGAGCGGGGCGCGGGGGACTGGCCGTCACGTGCTGCCACGCGCATGGACACCTCCGGACTGTCATGCGGTCACCGGTCATTCGTCGCCGTCCGGCACGCGGATTGGTCGCGAACCGGCGGGGATGCGGGCGCGGCGCCGTACGGGGGTACGGCCTCGTGTGCCCGGCCGGCCCTCGCGACGCTAACCCACCGCGATCCGGGCCGGGCCGGGTCCGGGGCGGGTCCCGGACGGATCACCGGGTGTTTTCGCCTCCGCGCCGTCAGCCACCCGGCGGTGTCTTCACCCGTGGGGGTGGACATGGAGCGGCTTTCGGGCCGTGGACCAATCCGCGCCGGTCGCAGCGGCGAACGTGTCGCAGAGCGCCCGTGGACCGAGCGGGTGCGAGGAGAGATGGGGCGTGATGGGCGTAGAGCGCATCGACACCCGACTGCTCGAAGAGCTGACCGAGCAGTCCCAGGACCTGAACAGCGACGCCGTACGCATCACCCAGGACGCGCTGGCCGACTTCGCGGAGGCCACCGGGCCGCAGCCGCGCCGCTGGTGGCGGCGCGGAAGCGCGGTCGCGGGCGCGGCCGGTGCCGCGGCGCTGCTGACGTCGGTGCGCGCCGCCGCCGCCACGTCGAGCAACGACGTCATGGCGCTGCAGACCGCCGCGTCGATCGAGAACCTGGCGATCAGCGTCTACCAGACCGCCGCGGGCCTGCCGTTCATCAAGGACGGCAACAAGACGATCGTGGCCTTCATCGCGAAGACCACCACGCAGCACCAGGCGCACGTGAAGGCGTTCAACGCCGCGGTCACCCAGGCCGGCGGCAAGCAGCAGACCGGCCCGGACCCGAAGTACGCGGCCGTGGTGAAGAAGACGCTGCCCACCATCAAGACCCCCGCCGACGTGGTGAAGCTCGCCATCACGCTGGAGGACGTGGCCGCGCAGACGTACACCAAGAACGTCAGCCAGGTCAGCAGCGCCGAACTGCGCAAGCTGTTCGCCTCGGTGGCGCCGGTGGAGGCCCAGCACCGCGCGACGCTGCTCGCCGTGCAGGCGCTGCTCGCCGACAACCTCGGCGACCTGGTCGCCATCCCGACCGACGTCGCCAAGCTCCCCGCGGCCATCGGCAGCGTCGGCTTCCCCAACGCCTTCTACCCGACCAAGAACGCCTCGCCGATCACTCAGGGGGCCGTGAAGTGACCACCGCACGCGACGGCTGGGACATGCCGATCAGCGAGGACCAGCTCGCCCGGCTCACCCGCGACATGGAGACCGCCCACCGCGACACCCTGCCCGCCATGCGGGCCAGTGCGGTGGACCTCGCCGAGGACATCCGCGGCAACCTCGGCAAGCAGGGCGCGCGGGAGGACGGGCCGAGCGACCCCGCCCGCCGCCGCTTCCTCTTCGGCGCCGGCGGTCTCGCGGCCGCGATGGCGCTGGCCGCCTGCTCCAGCAGCGACAAGCACGACTCCGCCGCCGCGCCCTCCGGGTCCGCCTCCGCTTCCGCGTCCGGCTCCTCCAAGAGCCAGTACACCGGTGACCTGAAGGTCGTCGCGCTCGCGGTGGCGCTGGAGAACCAGGCGGTCGGCGCGTACCAGGCGACGCTCAAGGCGGCCAAGGCCGGCAAGCTCGGTACGGTGCCGCCGGCCGTCGCCACCTTCGTGACCACCGCGATGGCGCAGCACGCCGACCACGCCAAGGCGTGGAACGCGGTGCTCACCGGCGCCGGCAAGCCGGCGATCACGAACGTGCCGCTGTCCAACCAGCCCGCCACGCTGGCGGCGCTGGGCAAGGCGAAGACGGTGACGGACGTCGCGAACCTGGCGCTCACGCTGGAGGACCAGGCCGCGCAGACGTACCTGTTCGCGACGTACAACGTGAGCGCGGCGGCGGGTATCGCCACCGCGGCGACCATCGCGCCGGTCGAGGCGATGCACGCGGCGATCCTCAACTTCGTGCTCGGCAAGTACCCGGTGCCGGACGACTTCCTGCCGACGGACAAGGCCGCCAGTCCCGCGCTTCTGACGGTCTGACCCGGCCGTTCGGAACGCCACCCGGACGGTGCCCAGGGACCGGGTGGTCCGCCCACGCGCAAGGGGCGGGCCACCCCTACCGGGCGCCCTTGCGGGCCCGGCCCGGCCCGCCCGCCTTCGCCGTCCCGCGCCGTCCCCGTCCCCGCCCCCGTTGTCCCCGCCCCCGTCCCCACCGAGGCCCGACGTGACCGACTTCCGTATCCCCGCCCGGCGCGGCAAGGGCGCGGCCCTCGCCGTGGCCGCCGCGCTGCTCGTCCTGACCGGCTGCTCCTCCTCGTCGTCCGGCTCCGGCGGGTCCTCCGCGAGCCCGTCGGCGGCCGGCGCGACGAAGATCACCATCAAGGACTTCGCGTTCCACCCGGCCACGCTGACCGTCCACCCCGGCGCGAAGGTCACCGTGACCAACGAGGACACCACCGCCCACACCGTGACGGCCGACACCGGAAAGCTCTTCGACACCGGCCACGTCGCTCCCGGGAAGACCGCGACGTTCACCGCTCCGGGCAAGGCGGGGACGTACGCCTACATGTGCACGATCCACCAGTTCATGACCGGCACCCTCAAGGTGGGCTGAGGGCCGGCTCAAGAAGAGCCGAGGTCCGGCGAGTTGACCTCCGTAGGGCGCACGCCGATTGCGTCCACCGGGTGAAAACGGCCCGGGCCTCCACAGGTCCTCCGCGGACGTCGTGATCATGGAAACGTGCCGTCGCCGCCGCGCTGCTCCGCGGCCGCGCCGGCACCGACCGACGATCGACGACCGATGTGGAGGACCCCTCATGCAGATCCGCAAGCGCGCCGGCCTGCTCGCACTCGTCATGGGCGCCGCACTGCTGTCCGCCGTACCCGCACAGTCCGCCTCGGCGGTGACCCCGCCGCCGTGCAGCGGCGGCTCGATCTGCTTCTGGAGCGAGGACGGCTTCTCCGGGGCCACCTGGGAGTGGACCGCGGCCAGCGGCTACCGCGACATGCCGCCGCAGTTCCACGACCACGTCGGCTCCTTCGTCGCCGGCGTCAACGCCTGCTTCATCAACTGGCAGCCGGTCCAGAAGCGCCAGGTCCTCAACGGCGACTGGCGGGCCACCTACCTGGAGGACTTCGGCGGCCAGATCGACGGGGTCGGCCCCGGCTCCTGCTGACCGGCGGCCCTTCCGGGGTCCTTCGACCGTGCGCGCGGGTGCCTGGCACGGGCCCGCGCGCGCGGGCGTACGCCATACGTCGTGCTTTCCGCTGGGCCGTCGGGATGACGGGGCGAGGCGTAGCCTGGGCGTATTGCCGAGGTCATCGGAGGGCCGCGATGTTCAACTTCTTCGACGAGTTGTTCGCGCCGGGCCGCAAGCACACCGAGGACGAGCGCAACCGGCTGGAGCTGACCCGGGAGGACGAGGGCAGCAGCGACCCGGCGCGGGGGCCGATAGACCTCGCCTCGGGGACGGTCACCGTGCGGGTCCCGGACAAGGCGGCCGACGACGCCGACGACGCCGATGACAGCAATGACCGCGATGACACCGATGTCCCGGACGATCGCGACATCCCGGACGATCCCGCCGCCTGACCGTCGCCTGACCGCCGTCTGGCTGCTGCCTCACCGCTGCCGGACCGCCCGATGTGGCCTTGGTCACATCGCACGGGTGCGGGGCGGGTCCCGGTGACACGATCGGTCGATGGGTGATGCCGGCGCCGAAACCGAGGGACGGCGCCCGCGGGCGCCGCGCGATCGTGACTTCCTGCTGCTGTGGAGCGGCCAGACGGTCAGCGAGGTGGGCTCGCAGGTCTCCGTGCTCGCGCTCCCGCTCGTCGCCGTGGTGCTGCTGAAGGCCACCGCGTTCCAGGTCGGCCTGCTGTCGGTCGCGCAGACCAGCGCGTACCTGCTGGTGGCGCTGCCGGCCGGCGCCGTGGTGGACCGGGTCGCCAAACGCCGGCTGATGATCGGCTGCGACCTCGCGCTGTGCGCCGTGATCGCGTCGGTGCCGCTCGGCCACGCCTTCGGAACGCTGACCCTCGCGCAGCTCTACGGGGTCGCGTTCGTCGCCGGCGTGCTGTCGGTGTTCTTCTCCATCGCCTACCAGAGTTACCTGCCGACGCTGCTGGAAGCTGATCAACTCATGTCCGGCAACGGCAAGTTGGCCGCGACGCAGTCGGCCGCGCAGATCGCCGGCCCCGGTCTGGGCGCCGGGCTGGTCGCGCTGGTCGGCGCCGCGGGGGCGATGACCGCCGACGCGCTGTCGTTCGCGGTGTCGGCCGCGTCCTTGTCGGCGATCCGCGGCCGCGAGCCGCGCCGGCCGCGCGCGGCGGCGGGGACGCCCCGGCCCACGCTGCGCGCGCAGATCGGCGCCGGCCTCGCCCACGTGGCGCGCGACCCCGTGCTGCGCCACTCCCTGGCGTTCACCGGTACCGCCAACTTCTTCGTGATCATGGTGGAGACGCTCGGCCCGGTCTACCTGATCCGCACCCTGCACCTGGGCTCGTCGCTGGTCGGGCTGCTGCTGGCGCTGGGCGCGGTCGGCGGGGTGGCCGGCGGCGTCGCGGCGAAGGGCCTCGCGCGCAAGGTCGGCTCCGCGCGGGTGAGTTGGCTCGCGATGACCGTGATGTCGCTGCCCGGCCTGCTGATCCCGCTGACCGGGCGCGGCTGGCGGGTGCTGCTGTTCGGCGCCGGCTGGATCTCGTGGACCTTCTCCTCCACCGTTTCGAGCATCTCGCTGACCAGTTACCGCCAGGCCGCCTGCCCGCCCGACCTGCTCGGCCGGGTCAGCGCCGCCGCGCGCTGGATCAACTGGGGCACCCTCCCGCTCGGCGGCCTGGCCGGCGGCGCCCTCGCGACGTCGCTCGGCGTCCGGCCCACTTTGTGGCTCGCCGTGATCGGCGGCTGCTGCGCGGGCCTGTGGCTGTTCTTCTCCCCGCTGCGCGGCATGCGCGACCTCCCGCTGCCCGGCCCCACCGCCGTACTCCCCGCCGCCGGCGCCTAGTGCCGTGAAGGAGCGCCGTCCGCCCCAAGGGCGGGGCCCGTGGCGTCTGGTGCTCCCCACGGCCCTCGCCCGAAGCGCCCTGGCGCCGGTCGTCCGGCGCCGCGTGCCGGCGGTGGATCGGAGGTTCCGGACGGGTGCCGAATCCCGTAAGGTCCCAGTCCTCTAACACGTTTGCCATACGAACGGGGTCGCATGGGTGACGGGGGAGCGCAGGCCGAGACGCCCGCGCAGAAGAAGGCGCGCGCCGAGAACCTGCGCGGTTGCGCGCAACGGGCGCGGAGCATCGCCGGATCGCTGGCCGCACTGCTGGACACGACGGTGACACAGGCCACCGCGAACCCGCCGATCTGGGCCGGGGCGTACGCGCAGACCACCACCGGCACGCTCGTGGACCGCCGGGCGAGCCTGCGCGCGATGGCGGAGGACCTGCTCAGGGACGCGGCGCGCTGGCAGACCGAGGCGGACCGGCTGGACGACGAGGCCGCCACCGACACCGCCAAGAAGGCCGCCGGAGGCCACAAGTGAGCTTCCACGGCTTCGACACCGCTCAGATACGCTCGATGGCCGCGCACATGAAGTCCGTCGGCCCCTCCGCCCGCACCCTGCACGGCAAGGTGGCGGGTCTGCTGCTGGAGGTCCAGGGGCTGATGGACGGCAAGCCGGCCACCACCAGCCCGCGACTGGAGCCGCTGCTCGGCCAGGTCTTCCCGCTGTTCTACTCCGGTCTGCCGGCGTCCCTGCAACCCGAACTCGACGACACCTCCGCGTCGATGGACCGCCGCTGCAAGCAACTCGACGCGGTGCGGACCCTGGAGAAGCAGGGCTACACCGTCGATCCGAGCCTGTACTTCGACGACGAGCCACCGCCGGACGAGCAGAAGATCAAGGACGCGCTGAAGTACTTCGACGACCACATCGGCGACTCCGGCGGCTTCCTGTGGTCCGACTCGGCCCAGGGCGGCAAGGAAGTCCTCGACGACTTCGCGAAGTTGTCGCCGGCCGAACTCGACGCCGTGATGTCGCGGATGTCGGACAGCCAACTGAAGAAGCTCAACGGCCAGTTGGGCGAGGGTTCGTCGTGGTGGGGCGCGGGTGACTCGGACGGCGCGGTGAAGGCCCGCTGGGAGAACATGCTGCAGAAGGAGTGCGGCCCGACCACGCTGGCCCGGATCGAGCCCGCGCTGTCGAACCTGAAGTGGCAGCCGGACACCACCGTGGACGGCGCGCACTACCAGGCCGTCGACGACCCGCTGTTCGGCCCGAACGGGCCCGACCTGATGAACGACCTGCGCCAGGGGCAGGACGGCGACTGCTGGTTCCTGTCCTCGCTGGCCGCGATCACCGAGCGGGACCCGAACTGGCCGCAGGAGCACATCAAGCAGAACGCCAACGGCACCTACACGGTGACCTTCTACCAGAAGGGCCCGCTGCCGGGGATGCCGCCCACACCGGTCGAGGTCACCGTCGACAACAAGCTCCCGGTGGATTCCAACGGCCACCCCGTCTACGCCGACACGCGCAGCGGTGCCACCTGGGTGGCGATCTACGAGAAGGCGTTCGCGCAGTACTCCGGCGGCTACAAGAAGATCGAGGGCGGCTGGGGCGACGTGGGCATGTCCGACCTGACCGGGCAGCCGGCCACCCGGCACAGCCCCGGCGACGTCTCCTTCGCCGACATCAGCACCAGGATCGGCAAGGGTGAGGCGGTCACCATCGGCACCAAGGGCGACGGCGACGTGCACGACGACCGGCTGGTGTCCGGGCACGAGTACTCGGTGGAGCGGGTCGACATGAACGCCCACCCGCCGACCATCACCCTCCTCAACCCCTGGGGCTCCGGCCAGTACGAAGGCACCAGGCAGATGCCCCAGGAGGTCACACTGACCGAGGACCAGTACCGCAAGAACCTGAACGAAGTGTCGTTCACGCCGTCAGGAGTATGAGCCGATGCCCCACACCTACCGCCTCGGCCGCCGGGCCCAGTTCCGCCGCGGCGACCTCGTCGTCGGCATCGTGCGCACCAGCGTCGATCCCGACGACCCCTGGGCCCGCCTCAACCTCCTCGACGAGGGCGCCAGGACCGGCGATGTCGTGGAGGTGCGGGTCGGCGACGAGGTGCCCGTCGGGCGGCACGTGCTGACCCTGGTCGAGGTGGTCCCCGGCACCCGGGACGGCCACGTCGCCTTCACCGTCGCCTGGCCGGAGGGGGAGAACGATGCGTCGGCCGAGTAGGCGGGGCCTGATGGCGGCCGTCGCCGGGCTGGTCGCGGTGTGCGTGGCCGCGGTGGTGGTGGCCGTGGTGCTGCACTCCCGGAAGAACTCCGACGACGACGCCGACCGCACCCCGCCACCGCTCGGCGGCCACCCGGCCGACGTCCAACGCCTCCATGTCGTCGCGCAGGGCAACCCGTCCAGCCCGACCGGCTACGGCAAGCGGGCCGACGGCACCGAGGTGGAGCTCGGCGTGCAGAACACCGGCAAGCAGCCCGCGCCGGGCCGGGCGATCCTCATGATCCGGGACGGGAGCGACACCTCCGTCCCGGCCAAGGTCCAGGTGGTCAGGACCGGCCAGACCGTCACCGCGCTCGGCGTCGAGGTGAAGGTGCTCAAGATCTGGCAGATGCCGAACCCGGACCACAACGCCATCGACGTCCAGGTGGACCCGGCGGCGACCTGACCCCGGCCCGCGACGCGCGCCGGGGTCACTCCACCCGGTGCGCGTCGTAGCGCCAGAACGGCCGCACCGCGAGGGCCGCGACCACGACCAGGGCGATGCACAGCAGCGCGCTGCCGGACCAGGCGACGGTCAGCGTGGTCGTCGCGGCCATGGCGCCCGCGCGCAGGTCCCCCAGCCGCGGGCCGCCGGACACCACGACGGTGAAGACGCCCTGCATCCGGCCGCGCATCTCGTCGGGGGCGTGGGTCTGCAGGATCGTCTGCCGGTAGACGGCGCTGACCAGGTCGGCGGCGCCGGCCAGCGCGAGCAGCAGGACGGCCAGCCACAGGGTGCGGGCGAAACCGGCCAGCGCGATCGCGGCCGCCCAGCCGGCCACCGCGAAGGTGAGCGCGACGCCCTGGCGGCGGACCCGGCCGATCCACCCGCTGCACAGCCCGGCCAGCACCGAGCCGATCGCGACCGAGGAGTAGAGCAGGCCGATCCCGCCGTGGAAGCGGGCCGCGGCGGCCTGCGGGAACAGCGCGCTGGGCATCGCCAGCACCATCGCGGCGATGTCCGCCCCGAACGACATGAGCAGCACCGGGTTGCCGCCGATGAACCGCAGCCCGTCGAGCACGGCGAGCAGCCCGGAGCGGGCCATGGCGCCGGCCGGCTTGATCGGTGGCAGCCGGAACGTCGAGTACAGCGACATGGTGAACAGCACGGCGTCCGCGGCGTAGGCGTAGCCGAACCCGTGCGGGAGCGCGACGAGCACGCCGGCCGCGAGCGGGCCGAGCACCTGGCCGACGTTGCCGACGGTGAAGCTGAGCGTGTTGGCGGCGGGGACCAGGCCGGGCGGCACGATACGGGGGATGATCGCGCCGCGGGTCGAGGAGGAGATCGCGAAACCGGCCCCCTGGACGGCGACCAGGGCGAGGACGAGGCCCACCGAGCCGACCCCCAGCAGCGTCTGGGCCAGCAGCGCGATCGTCACCGCCCACGTCACCACCGACGACCACAGGCACAGCAGGCGGCGGTCGACCCGGTCCGCGACGGCGCCGCCGTACAGGCCGAAGACGACGATCGGCACGAAGCCGGCGAGCCCGGCCACGCCGACGTAGAACGACGAGTGCGACATCGCGTAGATCTGCACCGGGATGGCGACCTCGGTGATCATCGTGCCCACCAGCGAGGCGCCCTGCCCGATCAGCACGCGCCGGAAGGCCGGTACGGCGAGCGGGCGGGTGTCGACGGCGGCGCCGCGCAGCCGGTCCGCGATGCCGGTACGGGGTTCGGTCGGCCGATCGAGGACGGCGGTCGGCGGCCCGGCGCCCGAGGCCGGGCCGGCCGTCCCGCCCGCGGTGGCCACGCCTCCGGGCCCGTTCCCTGGGCCGCCCTCCGCTATGCAGCCCTCTCCCGCGCCGCCGTCCGCTGGGGCGCCCTCCGCGGTGCGACCGCCCCCGGGCTCGCCGCCGCCGCGCCCCGAGCCCCCTTGTGCTGTGTCCATGACGTCACGCTGTCACGCACACCTGCTGGCATACTTCCCATATTCTGCCTACTTGTGTCGCATAACAGCCGCGGCCCGACCGCCGCCACCCCGCTGCCGCCCGCCACCACCCTGCCGCCGACCGGCGCCCACGACCACGCCCCCGGCGAGGTGATCGGCCGCCACCGGCACGACTACCACCAGCTCATCTACGTCAGCACCGGGGTGCTCGCGGTGCAGACCGAGGCCGGCGCCTGGGTCGCCTCCGGGGACCGGGCGGTCTGGAACCCCGCGCACATCTGGCACGAGCACCGCGTCTACGGGCACAGCTCGGTGCACACCGTCGGCTTCCCGGTGGCCGACCCGCCGCTGCCGGTCGAGGGGCCGACCATCCTGGCCGTCGACGGCCTGCTCCGCGAACTGCTCATCGCCTGCACCGAACCCGGCCTGCCGGAACCCGAGTCGCGACGGCTGCGGGCGGTGCTCGCCGACCGGCTGCGCCGCGCCCACATCCAGCCCCTCGCGCTGCCCACCGCGCGCGACCCCCGGCTGGCGCACGCCTGCCGGCTGGTGCTGGCCGACCTGGGCACGCCGCGCACCATGGCCGCGCTGGCCCGCCGCGTCGGCGTCGGCGAGCGGACCTTGACCCGGCTCTTCCGCGCCGAGTTCGGCATGACCTACCCGCAGTGGCGGACCAACACCCGGGTCTTCCACGCCATGATCCAGCTCGCCGAGGGAGCGTCCGTCACCGCGACCGCCCGCCGCTGCGGCTGGGCCACGACCAGCGCGTTCATCGACACCTTCGCCCGCACGATGGGGCAGACGCCCGGCGCCTACCGGTCGGCCGCGCACCTCAGAGCCGGCGCAGCGGCATGTTGAGCGCTTCCGCGGTGAAGCGCGGTTCACCCGAGGGCAGGGCCCGGGCCGGCCAGGAGACGGTGATGTCGCGGCTCTCGCCGGGCAGCACCCACAGGTAGTTGTCGCTGTAACGGGCGGGCAGGACCCGGGCGTCGCTGTGCGCGTCCCGCACGCCGAGCCGCAGCAGCGCCACCACGCTGCCACCGTCGTTGCGCACGGTGACCGTCGCCTCGTCGCGGCCCTTTCGGCGCACGGTGCCGCGCAGCCGGGCGGGTGCGAGATCGCCCACCGCCCGGACGTCGCCGGCCGCGCGGTAGCGCAGATAGGTGTTGTCGGAGACGTGGGCGTCGTGCCGGTCGGTGAGGGTCAGGCGCAGCAGGTGCGCGGCGGGCAGGGCGGCGGTGAACGGCACGGTGAACGCGGCCGCCGCCGAGGACGCCGGCACGTCCAGGGTCTGCTGCCGCGCCGCGCCCAGCGAGGCGCCGTGCAGGTCGACGAGCCGGGCGGTCACCGTCGCGCCGGTGAGGGCGGCGGCGGTCTGGTTGACCGCGTGCACCTGCCAGTCGGCCAGGCTCGCCTGGACGTGCAGTGGCTCGCACCCCTTGCGGGCGCCGTAGTAGCTGCCGTTGACGTCGAGGTCGTAGTCGTAGGTCTGCCAGACGGTGCTGTGGTGGGCCGGGTGCGACATCCACAGCAGCACGCCGGAGGCGTCGTCCCACATCTTCGCGTTGTACGCCTCGAAGATGGCGCGCATGCTCTCGTAGTTGACGAACTGCGCGCGGGCGCAGAAGTCGTCGAGGGTGTCCGAGGCGCCGAACCGGTCGTCGATCGCGGCGCGGTAGGTGTCCGGGTTCTGGCCGCCGCGGGTGCACCAGTCGTGGTGGTACCAGACGTCGCCGATCGGCCAGGACGGCTGGTCGGCGGCGAGGTTCCGCATGCTCTCGGCGACCGGCACGGTGGGGATGCCGATCTCGGAGTGGAAGCCGTAGCTGCCGATGGAGTAGGTGTCGCCGGAGAAGTACGCCGCCGGGTCGATCCAGGAGTACGGGCCGTGGCCGGTGACGATCCCCCCGGCGGAGTTGCCCTGGTAGAGGATGCCCGGGTGCAGCGAGGTGACGGCGGCCCGCAGCCCGGCGTCGACGGCGGCCGGCGGGTCGCTCTCGTTGGTGGCGCACCACACCGCCAGGCACGGGTGGTGGCGGTAGCGCAGGACGGTGTCGCGGGCGATGTCGAGGAAGGCCGGCACGCCCGCGTCCGGCGGGAAGATCGCGTCGCCCTCCCAGAAGTCGTTCCAGACCAGGATGCCGTTGCGGTCGCAGGCGGCGAAGAACTCCTCGCGGTTGCTGGAGCCGATCCAGTTGCGGATCATCGTGAAGTTCATGTCGCGGTGCATGCCGACGGCGTCGTCCATCCGGTCCGGCAGGACCCGGCGCAGCAGTTCGTCGAAGCCCCAGTTGCCGCCGCGGCACAGCACCCGCACCCCGTTGACGGAGATCTGCAGCTGGGTGCCGGTGTTGCTGACCGACTGCACGTCGGTCCAGCCGGCCCCGTCGTCGGAGACCTGCACGGTGAAGGTCAGGGCGTAGGCGGTCTCCCAGGTGACGACGACCTGGTCGAAGGCGGTGGACGCGCCCAGGTCGACCTGAATCCACTGGTCGTCGGAGTAGCCGGACGACCAGCGGGTGGTGGCGTCGCCGTCGACCGCGTTGGCCGGCAGGTCGTTGTCGTTGTCGCTGGAGGAGGCCGTCGCGGCCTTGTGCAGCGCCAGGTCGCTGCCGGGCGCGGCGCTGTCCAGCACCGACAGGGTCCACATCGAGGAGCCGAAGCCGGTGGCCCGCTTGCCGCACTGGATGCGTACGTAACGGGCCTGCTGCTTCGGCAGGTTGACGGTCTGCGGCGGTGAGTGGCCGTCGGAGCCGATCACGATGGGCTGCTCGTAGTGGTAGTCGAACTGCCGCAGGCCGACCGGCACGGTGCGCCGGTCGGAGCCGCGGCCGTCGGCGGTGGCGGTCAGCACCAGGTCGTGCAGGGTGGGCTCGCCGTAGCCGTTCGGCCACCACAACCGCGTTTTGTGGATGCGCAGTTGGGGGTGGTCGGCCGGGCTGAAGGTGAGCTCGCGGCTCTCGCCCGCCGCGAGGGTGACGGAGCCGCTCACCCGCGCGCCGTGCAGCGTCGCGGTGATGGTCGAAGTCCGCGACGTGCTGCCGGCGTTGCGGACCGGGACGACCACGGTCACCTCGGCGGTGGCGAGTTCGGGCAGGTCGGGAGAGCCGGCCGGGGCGGGCAGGTCCGGCAGGGCGGTGTCCACCCGCGGGTCGCCGATCACGACGTCGCCGGTGGAGCGCAGCCGCACGTGGTTCCAGATGCCCGCCGCCCGGTCGCGCACCGCCGGCATCCAGTCCCAGCCGCTGATGGACAGGTACGTCGGGGAATCGGCCTGGGCGGCGACCGAGTTGAGGGTCGAGATGCCGGACGGGCCCTTGTCGCCCGGGTTGCCGGGGTGGGGCATCGGGGCGATGCGGACGGCGATCACCTGCTCGGCATCCTTCGCTCCTCCCTTTGCTCCTCCCTTCGCGCTTTCCTCCGCGTTCTCCTTCGCCCCCGCCTGCCGTCCGCCGCCGAGGGCGTCGGTCACGTCGAAGGCGGCGCGGGCGACCGGGTACGTCACCTCGCCCGCCTTGCGGCCGTTCAGCCACACCTCGGCCTGGTGGTTGACGCCGTCGAACTCCAGCCAGACGCGGCGGCCCTGCCCGGTGGCGAGCCCTGACGGCAGCCGGAACGATCGGCGGTACCACCAGTCGTGCCGGGACAGCGCCTCGGGCGCCCGCATGTTGTTGAAGCCGACGGTCGGCTCCGGCAGGTGGCCCTGCTCCACGAGTGCCGCGTGCACGGTGCCGGGTACGGTGGCCGGCAGCCAGCCGCTGACGTCCACGGCGGGGGCGGACAGCGCGGCGCCGTCGGTCGAGCCCGCCCAGTCGTCCATGGTGAGGGTCCAGCCGGACTCCAGCGGGACGGTGCCGTCGCCGGCGACGGTCAGCGCGGGGGGTTGGGCGGTGTGCCGGCCCCAGTCGGTCCAGCCGGTCGCGGACGGCCGGTGCGTGGTGCAACTGCCGTACACCTCGAAGCTGTTCAGGCCGACCGGGTTGGCGTTCGCCCGCTTCGTGGAGGTCATCCGTATCCAGCGGGCCGTCACCGGTCGCGGCAGCGTGATCGTCGTCCTGCCGCCCGTGCCGGTGGACGTCTCGTGCACCGTGCGCCACGAGGTTCCGTCGTCGGACACGTCCAGGGAGAACGCGACGGCGCAGCTCGACAGGGCCTCGAAGCCCGTCGTGTGCAGGAACGGGTTCACGCCCGGGTCGGGGGTGAAGCCGGGGTCGGAGCTGTCCGCTTCGAAGACGAGCACGACCGATTCGATGGTGCTGCGGGCTTGGAGGTCGACGGTGATCCACTGCGGGTCGCCGGCTGCGGCGCGCCAGCCGGAGCCGCGAACTCCGGTTTGCGCGAGGCCGTCCACCGCGAACGATGCGGGTGTGGGTGCCCAGTCGGTGGAGGAGGCGGTCACCGGGCGGTACTGGGCGAGGTTGGTGCTTTTGCCGGTGCCGGTGCCGGCGCCTGTGCTGGTTTCGGTGCTGGGTTCGGTGCCTGCCGCGTGGGCGGCTTCTGGCAGTGCCGTGGACAGCGCGAAGCCGGCGAGCAGCGTGGCGTTCGTACGGAGGAAGGTGCGGCGGGACGTGCCGGGGGTCTGCTCGGGCATCAGGGCTCCGGGGTGCGGGTGTGCGGTGTGGTGTGCGCGGGTGGTGCGTGGGGCGGGGTCGGGGGTGCGGGTCGTCCGGCCCTGCGGCGTGGGGGTCCGAAATCGCATATTTACGGGCCTGGCGGCCCACAAATATGCGGCAGCATTTCGGACCCCCACCCCTCCGGGCCGTCCTCCGGCCCGGGGAGGGCTCACGCGAAAGGGCGCTTCTGGTGGGGGCGCTTCTGGTGGGGGGGTGCTTCTGGTGGGGTGGGGTGGCTCACGGAAGGAGGTGCGCCTAGGCGCGGGGAACTGGGCGGTCAGCCACAGGCGGCCGCATGGTCCGGTGCGGCGCGGGTGGGGCTGGGTGGACGGATCGGTCACCGATCAAGCGCGTCCCAGGAGTTCGACTTCCGAGAGGGTTGTGGCCGTGGGGGCGGTGAAGTCGATGCGGTAGTAGGTGTGGGCGCCCGGGGGTGTGGTGGGGGTGAAGGCCCGGGTTTGCTGGCGCCAGGGGAAGGTTTGGTGGGTGCGGCGGTCGATGACGGTCCAGTGGGTGCCGTCGTCGGAGGTGCTGAGGGTCCAGGTGGAGGGGTCGCCGTTGGGGGTGGAGCCGCTGGTGAGGGTGTACTGGTCGAGGGTTTGGGGCTGGTCGAAGTGGTAGGTGAGGGAGGTGGGCCCGGGTGGGAGGGTCGTGGAGGTGGCGGAGGTGTTGTCGAAGAGGGCGGCGGGAGCGGGGGCGCCGTTGAGGGTGGCGGTGCCGTGGGTGGGGCCGGTGAGGTCGGCGGGTGGGGTGGCCGGGTGGGGGCCGGTGGTGAGGGAGGGGGGTGCGGAGGTGGGGGAGGTGCCCCAGGTGGAGGGGTGGGGGCCCATCCGGAAGTCGATCCGGCCGCCGTGGGTGAGGTCGGCGTGGGGGAGGTAGGTCTTGTCGTAGGGCTTGCCGTCGACCGTCATGGACTGGACGTAGATGTCGCGGTCGGAGTTGCCGTGGGCGGTGAGGGTGAGGGGGCGGCCGCCGGCCGGGTGGAGGGTCACCTGGTCGTAGAGGGGGGAGCCGAGGGCGAAGGTCGGGGAGCCGGACTGGAGCGGGTAGAGGCCCAGGGCGTTGTCGATGTAGAAGGCGGACATGGAGCCGTTGTCCTCGTCGCCCGGGTAGCCCTGGCCGATGGTGCTGCCGGTGAAGAGGCGGCTCATCGCGTCGCGGACGTGCTGCGCGGTCTTGGCCGGCCGGCCGACGTAGTCGTACATGTAGGGGACGTGCATGGAGGGTTGGTCGTTGAAGGCCCACTGGCCGACCCGGTCGTCGCGGGACTCGAACATCTCGTGGTACGGCCCGCCCCAGCCGCCGCCGTACTGGGCGGTCTCCGGGGTGGCGAAGAACTGGTCGAGCTTGTCGGCGAGCCCGGTGCGGCCGCCGTACAGGTCGGCGAGGCCGTTGCCGTCCTCGGGGGCGGCGAAGGCGTAGGTCCAGCCGTCGCCCTCGGTGTAGTCGGTGGCGTTCCAGTCCAGCGGGTCGTACGTGGCGGCGCTGTGCTCGAAGGTGCCGTCGGCGTTCTTCGGCTGGAAGAAGCCGGTGGAGGTGTCGAACAGGTCGACGTAGTGCTGGGCGCGGTCCCGGAAGTAGCGGTAGTTGTCGAGGTATTCGCGGTGGTGCGGGTCGCTCGCCGGAGTGGTCCGGTAGAGCTTCTGCGACATCTGCGAGATGCCGTAGTCGGCGAGGTAGTCCTCCAGGGAGACCGACGCGCTCGACCCGCTGGTCTGCGGGGTGTAGCCGAGGAACGTGGACTCCTGCACGTCCGGCCGGCCGGTCAGCCCCGAGGACGGCACGGTGGCGTCCTTGACGGCCGCCTCGTAGGCGCCCTGGACGTCGAAGTCGGTGACACCGCGCAGGTAGGCGTCGGCGATCGCCACGTCGGAGTTGGTGCCGCTGAAGCCGAGGTAGCCGGGCGCGGTCCACTGGCCGATCCAGCCGGCGTCCCGGTACTGCTGCACGAAACCGTCGATCATCTTGCCGGTGAGCTGCGGGTAGAGCAGCGCGTCCAGCGGCCAGGCGGTGCGGTAGGTGTCCCAGAAGCCCTCGTTGGCGTACGGCTGCCCGGACTTGATCGCGGCTCCGGTCGTCGTGGGGGTGTTGGCGCCGGCCGCGGGCGCGTAGGGGCTGGCGTAGCGGTAGTCCGGCCTCGCGGTGGTGCCTGTGTTCTCGTACAGCTCGTTCGGGTAGAGGTTGAGCCGGTACAGGCTGGAGTACAGCGAGGTGAGCTGGTCCTGGCTCGCGCCGCGGACCGTGATCACGCCGAGTGCCTTGTCCCAGGCGGCCTGCGCGGCGGCGTGCACCGCGTCGAAGCCGCGCCGCCCCACCTCCTGGTCGAGGTTGCGCCGGGCCTGGTCGACGCTGATGAAGGAGGTCGCGATCCGCATGGTGAGCTGCCGGCCGGAGCCGAGCGCGAAGGAGGTGTAGCCGCCGACGTCGGGCCCGCCGCCTCCGGTGAGGGAGCCGGTGCCGGTCATCGGCCGGTCGAAGGTCGCGTAGACGAACATCCGCGGCGCGCCCCAGAATCCGGAGACGTCCGAGTAGCCGGTGACGGTGCCGTGTGCCCGGTCCACGGTCAGCCCGCCGCTGTCGTTGACGTTGTCGAAGATCAGGCTGTCGGCGCCGGAGGGGAAGGTGAACCGCATCACCGCGGCGTGGTCGGTGGGCGTGATCTCGGTACGGATGCCGTTGTCGAACGTCACGCCGTAGTAGTCGGGTTGCGCGGTCTCGTGGTCGTGGCTGAAGGCCAGGCCGCGGGTGGTGCGGTCGGCGGTCGTCGGGGCGCTGGACGCCGACGGCATGACCTGGAACGTCTGGTGGTCCTGCACCCAGATGCTGGGCTCGTGGCTGACCCCGAACGCCTGGATCACCGGTTCGTTGGCCGCGTTGTTGTCCTGCTGGTAGGTGTAGATCGCGCTGGTGGTGCCCGCGTCGGTCTCGGGCGTCCAGAAGTTGAAGCCGTGCGGGACCGCGGTGGCCGGGAAGTCGTTGCCGCGCGAGTAGTCGCCGGAGGAGTCCGTGCCGCGCGTGGTGATCACGCAGGTGGAGGGGTGCGCGCAGTCGTTCGCCGGCGGCGCGGCCCGCACCGTGATGTCGTCGAGCCAGCCGCTGAAGTGGGCGGGGCCGCCCGGGTTGTCGTAGTCGACCAGGACGCGGGTGACGGTCTTGCCCGCGGCGACGGTGCCGAGGTCGGCGTCGACCGCGTTCCACTGCCCGGCGTGCAGGATCTCCGCCGCGCCCTGGGCGCCGGCCGACAGGCCCTTGCCGTACTGGTCGGTCGCGCCGAGCCCGCTGAGCCGGCTGCCGTCGCTGAACACCAGGTCCACCGAGACGTAAGTGCTCGGGTAGGAAAGGTCGTTGCCGGTGCGCTCGGGGAAGATCGCGTACGACAGGCGGGTGTTGCGCCGGACCGGGATCGACACCCGGTAGATCTTGTCCTCGACGCTTCCGTGGCCGGCGAGTTGCCAGCCGGCGTACTTCAACGCGTGGGTGCCGGTGAAGCCGACGTCCTTCTTGAGGGTGGGGCCGGTGGACGGGCCGTCGCCGACGGACGTGGTCATCCCGGCGGTGCCGCCGTCTCCCGCGGCGAGCGCCAGCTCGGCCAACTGGCTCTTCCCGTCACCGTGGTTGGCGGACACCGCGAGCCGGTAGCGGCTGTACGTCCCCGGGTGCCGGACCGTGAAGAGCCGGGTCTCGCCGCGCTGCGGGAAGTCCTGGCCGCTCTCGCCGTCGACCACCTGCCAGCTCTTCCCGTCGTCCGACCCTTGCAGTTGCCAGGACTTCGGGTCCTGGGCGGGGGTGTCGGCCGCCGAGGTCATCGTGTAGCGCGTCACCCGGGACGCGTCGCCGAGGGTGACGGTCAGCGAGGCGGACGGGGCGCCGGCCTGCCAGGCGGTGGCCGCGTCACCGTCGGTGGCTTTGGCGGCGCCGTGGTCGGGCGGCACTTCCGAACTCGCGGTGACCGAGGTGACCGACGCCATCACCGATCCCGGCAGCGCGCCGCCATTGTCCGGGGCGACCCCGGTTGCCAGTGGTCGGCCGTCGGGGCCGGATTGCGGTGTGCTCTGCCAGTCCGGTGCGGGGTCGGATGCCTCGAACGAGGAGGAGAAGGCGGTGCGGTCGGGGGTGCGGGATGTGGTGCCGCCTGCTGAGCTGTTGGCGGCTGCCGCGTGGGCGGTTGCGGCGGGTAGTGCCGCCAGGAGTATGCCCGCGAGGGCGGCGGCGGTGGTCGGCCGACGGAGTCGTCTTGGTCGAACGGTGGTACGCGAGCGGCGGACGGGTAGTGCCATGGCGAGGCTCCTCCGTTGACGTCGCGGGTAGTCTCAGTGGCGGTGGCAACGTTGTCAACAGTTGTGGCGGGGCGGGTGTGCGGTGTGGTGTGCGCGGGTGGTGTGTGGGCGGGGTCGGGGGGTGCGGGTCGTCCGGCCCTGCGGCGTGGGGGTCCGAAATCGCATATTTACGGGCCTGGCGGCCCACAAATATGCGGCAGCATTTCGGACCC
>NZ_JBFBIV010000124.1:0-20461 GCF_040702025.1 Streptomyces sp. NPDC088194
GCCCTTCGAGCTGCCCGGGCGCCGGGCCTCGGGCTACTTGTAGAAGACGGCCACCCCGCCGTGGTGGGAGCAGGTCCCCTGGTGGTGCTGGGAGTAGGAGTAGGTGCCGTCGTTGCACTTCGCGGTCGCCCCGCCACCGGGCGCGACGGGCGCCTCCGTGCGATGGGTGCCGCCGCTGCCGCCCGAGCCGGAACCCGACGACGCGGTGTGGTGGACGGTGGGCGCGGGCCGGTGGGTGGTGGTGACCGGCGCCGGGCGGTGCGTGGCCGTACGCGTGGGCGTGGGCGGTGTCGCGGTCGGCGTCGCGGTCGGCGCGTCCGACGCGGTGGCGGCCGGGGTCGAGGTGGCGGACCCCGGCGAGTCGGCGAGGGGCGCGGCGGAGACGGTCGTGGTGGGCGGCGCCGGGGTCCCCGCCCCGGTGGCGGCCGGGCCGCAGGCCGACGCGAGCAGGCCGGTGGCGATGACCGCTCCAGCCGCGGCGGCACGTATGCGGGCGGTTCCGCCGGCGGTTCTGCCGGCGCGTCTGCCGCCGCCGGCGGTGCGGGTAGTGCGGGTGCGGGTGCGCATGTTCGTCCCCCTGATGCGGTTACGGAGGGATGAGCGTTCCAGTCCGCTTCGCCGGGCATCGGCCGAGTGACGCAGTTGTGACGTTACGTACGAGTAGCTCCCGCGGGCGGGCCGCGGTCACAGCTCTCGCTTGAACCCGTGGTGGCTGCGGACGAACCCGAGCGACTCGTAGAAACGGTGGGCGTCGGCGCGCCGCGCGTGGCTGGTCAGCTGGACGAGGCCGCAGCCGCGGGCGCGGGCCCGCTCGATCGCCCAGGTCAGCAGTTCACGGCCGAGCCCGGCGCCCCGCAGGTCGGCGCGGATGCGTACCGCCTCGATCAGCGCGCGCTCCTGGCCGCCCCGGGTCAGTCCGGGGATGTAGGTGAGCTGGAGGCAGCCGAGCACCGCCCCGTCGTCCCCTTCGAGCACCGCGATCTCGTTGCGGTCGTCGCTCTCGATCGCCGCGAAGGCCCGCTCGTGGGCGTCGGAGACCTCGACGCCGCCCGGGTCCACGACGCCCTCCTCCCCCATCAGAAGAGCCAGCAGGTCAGGGAGGTCGCGCGCGGTCGCGGTACGGAAAGCCATGGCCCTGAGCATGCCAGCCGCGTACCCGATCCGAGCAGCGATTTTCCGCACCGCCCCGCACCCCGCCGACGAGTCCCGTGCGGCGCACGTACACACGTACACACGCCCGCGCCCCCGCTCCCTGGCGTGGGAGCGGGGGCGCCGCGGTGGGACGGGCAGGCTCAGTCCTTGCCGATGTGCTTCACCGCGTCCTTGAGCTTCTCGCCTGCCTGTCGCACGTCGCCCTTGGCCTGGTCGCCCCGGCCCTGGGCTTCGAGCTCGTCGTCGCCGACCGCCTGCCCGACGGATTCCTTGACCTTGCCCTTGACCTGGTCGGACTTCGCCTTGGCCTTGCCGCTGTCACTCATGGATCACTCCTTCGTCGTCGCAGGTCGCGTGCCCGGATTACGTGCCGGTATGCGCGGCGGCGGCCGGCGGACCCGTCAGCGGGGACCGCTTCAGGTTGGCAGAGACGGCCCCCCGCACCGAGCGGTGCCTCTAGGCTTCCGGCATGGCCGAGTATCCCGATGACGGCGTTGTCGTCTACCACCAGCCCGCCTGCGTCTTCTGCCTCAAACTGCTGACGCAACTGCGCTTCACCCGGCTGCGGTACCGGACGGTGAACATCTGGCGCGACCCGGACGCGGCCGCGTTCGTACGGCTGGTCGCCGACGGAAACGAGACGGTGCCGACGGTGACGGTCGCCGGGCACGCCATGGTGAACCCGTCACGCAAGCAGATACTCGAGGCCGTCGCCGAGCACGCGCCGCATCTGCTGGCCAAAGGGCGCTGACCCGCGCCGCGGACCCCCGTCGTCCTTCCCGGCCCGCGCTCACTCGTGCGGGACCACCGCGACCGGGACCACCGCGTGGTGCAGCACCGAGTGGGACGTCGAGCCGAGGTGGGCCGACAGCCGGGTGCCGCGCGGGCGGCGGCCGATGACCAGCAGGGCGGCGTCCGCCGAGGCGCTGAGCAGGTGGCGGTCGGCGGCGCCGACGATGGTCTCGCCGATGACGTGGACGCGCGGGTACTTCTCGCGCCACGGCGCCAGCGCGTCGGCGAGCGCCCCGGTCTCGTGGGCCTGGAGGGCGGCGCGGGCGTCGGGGTCGGAGTTCGCGGCGCCGAGGCCGTACGGCAGGGGCGCGTTCCAGCCGTGCACGACGCGGAGGGTGGCGGAGCGGTGCGCGGCGGCGTCGAAGGCGAACTCCAGGACGTGGTCGCTGGGCCGGGCCAGGTCCAGGCCGAGCACGACGTCGCCGCCGTCGCCCGACCCGGAGACCTCGGACCCCTCGCCCGCTCCGGATGCCCCGCCCGCCCCCTCGGCCCTGACCAGCACCACCGGGACCGGCGCCTGCCCGACGACGGTGAGCGGGACCGAGCCGAGCAGGAACCCGGCGGTGGCGCTCACCGCGCGCGAGCCCAGCACCAGCAGTGCCGCCTCGTCGGCGGCGGCGAACAGCACCGGCAGCGCCTGCCCGACCACCTGCTCGACGCTGATCTCGGCGGCGGGATGGGCGCGCCGCAGGTCGGCGGCGGCGGTGTAGGGCGACCAGTCCTCGTTCACCGGGGCCGGGTGCGGGTCGGCGGGGGCGACCAGGCCGGGCGGCGGGGCGGCGGCGTTCACCAGCCGCAGCGGCACCCGCCGCCGTACGGCCTCGCGGGCCGCCCAGTGCGCGGCGGCCAGACTCTCGGGGGAGCCGTCGACTCCGACGGCGACCGTACGGCGCATCGTGTCCGCCTCCTTCAGCGCGGCCTGCTCTCCCTTCGCCTACCCGGCGCGGCGAGGGACATGGGTGCGCGGCGGCGGCTCGGGCGCGCCGGAGGCCGGCGGGTCACGGCGTGCCGATCCGCCGTCCGCTGACGTGGTCCGGGCGTATCCGCACCCACAGCGGCAGGTGGTCGCCGGCCCACGAATCCGCGGGGTGGCGCTCGTCGAGGCGGTGCGCCACGACCGGGTCGTCGATGTGCTCGGCGATACCGGTGACCAGGACGCTCCAGCCCTGGCTGACGTGGTCGTCCACCCGGTCCACCTCGAAGGAGACGGCGGCGCCCGCGGCGGGGGCCGCCGCGCTGCCGGGCTCCGTGCGGTAGACGATCGACCGGGTGTCGGCCGGCTGCGCGTCGATCGCGTAGTTGACCGGGAAGACGCCCGGGCTCGGCTCGACCGGCAGCGCGATCCGGCCCACACCACGGCTGCCGAGCCGGTCCCAGCACTCGAGCTCGGTGAGGTGGAGCAAGGCGGGGTGCGCGGCCGGTTCGCCCTGCCCGGGCGGCCCGCCGGTGCGCCCTTCGAGCAGGTCGTCGTAGGACAGGTGGAGCGCGCCCGCGATCCGGACGAAGCCGCCCGGATCGAAGTCCACCCCGGCGCTCAGCAGGTGCTGGAGGTAGCGCGGCGCCATGCCCGCCTGCGTCGCCAGGGCGCCCTCACTCAGCCCCAGTTGGAGCCGGCGCTCGGCCACACGGCGGGCGAGGACCCGCGGATCGGGCTGTGTCACGGGATCGGCGTTGTCATACATGCCAGGTCCTCCCTCCGGCCGGGACGGGCGCGCGGCAGGAGGGAGGACCGCACCCGCGGCTCTTGCCCGGACCTGCCACGCCGGCGCCAGGGCTCACTACCAGCCTGGACCACTTGTCCGGCTTGCGCCATACGGGGGAATCCGCGCGGCTTGACCTTGACGTGCGGGTCAGGGGTTAGCGTTCCGGCGCGCTCGCGGATTCGTGCGGTCACCTCGACGCACGCGGCGTACCGGCACAGCGACGCACGGCGGCCCCAGACGGCCCCCAGGCGACCCCAGGCGGCCCCACCGGGCGCGCCGACGGACCGGCAAGCACGACAAGGCACGAACGAAGCACGGACGAAGCACGGACGATGCACGACGGAGAGGAACAGGCGATGGCGACGGCAGCAGGCGGCGGTGCGCGCGAGGTGCGGTTGGCGGAGGTGCCGAAGGGGCTGCCCGAGGCGCGGCACTTCACGGTGGCGGAGGGGCCGGTGCCGCGGCCGGGGCCGGGCGAGGTACTGGTGCGCAACCGCCACTTCGTGGTCTTCGCCGCACTGCGCACCCTGATGGGCGGCGCGGTCCAGGACACGCCGATGCCGCCGCTGCGGGCCGGGGACACGCTCTTCGGCCCGGCGGTCGCGGAGGTGGTGACCGCGCCGGACGGCAGCGCGCTGCGGCCGGGCACCCCGGTGCTGCACATGCTCGGCTGGCGCGAGTACGCCGTGCTGCCCGAAGACCAGTGCGTACGGCTGGACCAGGACGGCGCGCTGCCCGAGCCGGTCCAGTACCTCAACCAGGGCGCCACCGCCTACGGGGCGCTGACCCGGCTCGGCGAGGTGCGCGCGGGCGACACCGTGCTGGTCACCGGGGCGGCGGGGGCGGTGGGCACCCTGGCCGGGCAGATCGCGCGGCAGCTGGGTGCCGGGCGGGTGATCGGCACCACCGGCTCGGCGGAGAAGGCCGAGCGGCTGGTCGCCGAGCTGGGCTACGACGCGGCGGTGCTGCGCGGCGCCGGCCCCGGGTCCTTCGCGCGGCGGCTGGCTGAGGCGGCGCCGGACGGGGTGGACGTCCTGCTCGACAACGTGGGCGGGGAGCAGCTCACGGCGGCCGTGGACGTCGCCCGCAAGGGGGCGCGGTTCGCGCTGGTCGGGGCCCTGTCGGGGCAGCTGGACGCGGACGGCGACGGCGGTGCCGCGCCCGCCGTCATCGACAGCTACCGGCTGATCCTGCGAGGCGTGTCGGTGCGCGGCTACGCCGGCATGGAGCACCTGGACGTGGCCCCGGAGTGGACCGCCCGCTTCAGCGCGTGGCTGCGCTCGGGCGGCATCGACTTCCCGCACACCCGGATCGCGGGCATCGAACGGGCCCCTCAGGCGTTGGAGGACTTGGTACGCGGCCGGCATTTCGGCACGGTGGTCGTGGACGTCTGAGGCAGGGCTGGGGCAGGGCCGGGGCCGGCCGCGGTGGGCGGCTCCCCGGCGGACAGGAGGTCACGCATGCGCACCGGGCGGATTCCCGCGCTCTCGTACGCGGGCGGCGCGGAAACGGCGGTCGAGCCGCGGTCCGGGGCCGCCGGGCGGACCGGCGGCTCCGCGCCGCCGCCGGGGCTCGCGGACCCGCGCCGCCGCGCCCGGACCGGGAGCGCGGTCGCCGTCGAGACCGCCGCGCACCCGGTCCCCGCCCAGGGCGGCCCGGCCGGCGTCGACGGCCCGCGGCCCGGCGAGCCCGCGCTGCTGCGGATCGGGGACGCGGCGGCCGCCGCTGGCACCACACCGCGGGCGCTGCGCTTCTACGAGCAGCGCGGCCTGCTGCCGGCTCCGGGCCGTACGGCGTCGGGTCAGCGGCAGTACGGGCCCGGCGACGTCGCCCGGGTGCGGCTGATCCGCGACCTGCTGGCGGCGGGCTTCACGGTGGCGGACCTGCGCGGGCTGGCGCCCCGGCTGCACCAGCTGGTGGACCGGCCCGCGCCGCGCTGCGTCCCGGAACCGGGCGGCGTGGTCGCCCGCAGGCTCGCGGCGCTCGACGCGGAGATCGACCGCCTCACGCAACTGCGCGAACGGCTGACCCTGCGGCTCGCCGGGCAGCCCTCGGGCGCCGACGCCTGACGCCCCTCCGTCCGAGCCGAGCGGCTCCCTCCGACGCCGCGCCCCACCCCTGAGCCGCGCGGCTCCCGCACCCGACCCGCACCACGCCCCACCCGCAGGGCACCGCACAGACCCGCCGTCGCGAAAGCCACACACCTCCCACGCCCTCGCGCGCCCGCCCGCGCCCATGCGACCCACCCCTGAGCCGGGCAGCACCCACACCCGACCCGCACCACGCCACACCCGCAGGGCACCGCACGGACTCGTCGTCGCGCGAGCCCGCACGCGCCCGCGCCTCGTACCCGCACGCGCCCCCGCCGCGCCCCGTACGCCTTCCGTGGCCCGCCGGGGACCCCAACTCCGCGGCCGGCCGCGGCCATACACCCTCATGCCCGCCAAGTGGTCCTGTTCGCGGGTCCGCTTTCGTGTGACAGCGCGGCGGCGGCGGACGGGCTCCGCGTGCGGTCGGGCGGAGGATCTCGGGTGAGCGGGTGACGCGTCCGGCACGCCGTGCCGGGTCGCGCTCCGAGGAGGACCGGTGCGCACCCTGCCACCGGCCGCCGACGGGTTTCCGGGGCGCCACCGTAATGGCTGCGCCTGATCGCCCGCGGCCCTCCGGCACACCGCAGGGTGGTGTCTGACATGCGATGTTCCGTCCGTACCTCCCGCAGGAGGAAATCCCATGAGCGCACCGTCGCCGGCCCCGGCCGGCACCTCGCAGGACAGTGACCCGGCCGGCGACGAGTCACCGATCCACATCCTCTGGATCAACGCGGGGCTCAGCTGCGACGGCGACTCGGTCTCGCTGACCGCCGCCACCCAGCCGAGCATCGAGGAGATCGCCCTCAGCGTGCTGCCGGGCCTGCCCAAGATCCAGGTGCACTGGCCGCTGATCGACTTCGAGTGCGGCCCGGTCGGCGGCGCCGACACCTTCATCGAGTGGTTCTTCAAGGGCGAGCGCGGCGAGATCGACCCGTTCGTGCTGGTCGTCGAGGGCTCGATCCCGAACGAGTCGATCAAGGCCGAGGGCTACTGGAGCGGCTTCGGCGACGACCCGGAGACCGGCCAGCCCATCACCACCAGCGAGTGGATCGACCGGCTCGCCCCGAAGGCCCTGGCCGTGGTGGCGATCGGCACCTGCGCCACCTACGGCGGCATCCACGCCATGGCCGGCAACCCGACCGGCGCGATGGGCGTGCCGGACTACCTGGGCTGGGACTGGAAGTCGCACGCGGGCATCCCGATCGTGTGCGTGCCCGGCTGCCCGATCCAGCCGGACAACTTCTCCGAGACGCTGGTGTACCTGCTGCACCAGGCGGCCGGCTCGGCCCCGATGATCCCGCTGGACGACCAGCTGCGGCCCGCCTGGCTCTTCGGCGCGACCGTGCACGAGGGCTGCGACCGGGCCGGCTACTACGAGCAGGGGCAGTTCGCCGCGACGTACGACTCCCCCAAGTGCCTGGTGAAGCTGGGCTGCTGGGGTCCGGTGGTGAAGTGCAACGTGCCCAAGCGCGGCTGGATCAACGGCGTCGGCGGCTGCCCGAACGTCGGCGGCATCTGCATCGCCTGCACGATGCCCGGCTTCCCGGACAAGTTCATGCCCTTCATGGACGAGCCGCCCGGCGGCAAGGTCTCCAGCACGCTCAGCGGCGTGTACGGCTCGGTGATCCGCAGGCTGCGTTCGGTGACCCTGCACACCGTGGACCAGGAGCCCAAGTGGCGGCACCCCGAGGCGGAGTTGACCACGGGCTACCGCCCGCCGTGGTGACCGGCGCCCGGCCCGCGGCGGCCGGTGGCCGGCCGCCGCGCACCCGCGGCTCCGGCTCACCCAGCTCCCCCAGCTCCCCCGACTCCCCCGAACGACTCGCACGACGAAGGGCACGGCAGAGACGATGAGTTCACCGACGACGAAGGCGGCCGGCGACGGCAGCGGTCTGGTGGAGATGGCCTGGGACCCGATCACCCGGATCGTGGGCAGCCTGGGCATCCACACGAAGATCGACTTCAAGCAGAAGAAGGTCGCCGAGTGCTACAGCACCTCGTCGGTCTTCCGCGGCTACAGCGTCTTCATGCGCGGCAAGGACCCGCGCGACGCGCACTTCATCACCAGCCGGATCTGCGGGATCTGCGGCGACAACCACGCGACCTGCTCGGTGTACGCGCAGAACATGGCGTACGGCGTGAAGCCCCCGCACCTGGCCGAGTGGATCATCAACCTCGGCGAGTCCGCGGAGTACATGTTCGACCACAACATCTTCCAGGAGAACCTGGTCGGGGTCGACTACTGCGAGCGGATGGTCCGCGAGACCAACCCGGGCGTGCTGGAGCTGGCCGAGCGCACCGAGGCGCCGCACGCCGGCGAGCACGGCTACAAGACGATCGCGGACATCATGCGCTCGCTCAACCCGATCGAGGGCGAGTTCTACCGCGAGGCGCTCCAGGTCAGCCGCTACACGCGGGAGATGTTCTGCCTGATGGAGGGGCGCCATGTGCACCCTTCCACCCTCTACCCGGGCGGTGTCGGCACCGTCGCGTCGGTGCAGTTGTTCACCGACTACCTCAGCCGCCTGATGCGCTACGTCGAGTTCATGAAGCGCGTGGTGCCGCTCCACGACGACCTGTTCGACTTCTTCTACGAGGCGCTGCCCGGCTACGAGGAGGTCGGCCGGCGCCGGGTGCTGCTCGGCTGCTGGGGCGCGCTCAACGACCCCGAGTACTGCGACTTCACCTACCGCAACATGACCGACTGGGGCCGGCGGATGTTCGTCACCCCGGGCGTGATCGTGGACGGCAAGCTGGTCACCAACGACCTCACCGAGATCAACCTCGGCATCCGCATCCTGCTGGGCAGTTCGTACTACGAGGACTGGGCGGGCAAGGAGCAGTTCGTCACGCACGACCCGCTCGGCAACCCCGTCGACCCGCGGCACCCGTGGAACCAGCACACCATCCCGCAGCCGCAGAAGCGCAACTTCGACGACAAGTACAGCTGGGTGATGTCGCCGCGCTGGTTCGACGGCAAGGAACACCTGGCGCTGGACACCGGCGGCGGCCCGATCGCCCGGCTGTGGTCCACGGCGCTGTCCGGCCTGGTCGACATCGGCTACGTGCAGGCGACCGGCCACAGCGTGAAGATCAACCTGCCGCGGACCATGACGAAGCCGGAGACGAGCTTCGAGTGGAAGATCCCGAAGTGGTCCAACGCGCTGGAGCGCAACCGCGCCCGCACCTACTTCCAGGCCTACGCCGCCGCGGTCGCGCTGCACTTCGCGGAGAAGGGCCTGGCCGAGGTGCGGGCCGGGCGCAGCCAGACCTGGGAGAAGTTCGAGGTGCCGGACGAGGGTCTGGGCTGCGGCTTCACCGAGGCGGTGCGCGGTGTGCTGTCGCACCACATGGTGATCCGCGACGGCAAGATCGCCAACTACCACCCGTACCCGCCGACCCCGTGGAACGCCAGCACCCGCGACACGTACGGCACGCCGGGGCCGTACGAGGACGCGGTGCAGAACACGCCGATCTTCGAGGAGAACTCCCCGGAGAACTTCAAGGGCATCGACATCATGCGGGCGGTGCGCAGCTTCGACCCGTGCCTGCCGTGCGGGGTGCACATGTACGTCGGCGGCGGCAGGACCGTCGAGCAGATGCATGTGCCGACCGGGCTGAGCGGGATGGGCGGATGACCGCGGCGGTGGCGCCGCCCGACGCCGAGCTGGCCGGGCGGCGGGTCGAGGAGGTGCTCGACAAGCTGGCCGCGTCCGGCGACCGGGCGGCGTGCGCGGCGGCCGAGGAGCTGGTCCGGGCGCTGATGGACTTCTACGGCGCCGGGCTCGCCCGGGTGCTGGCGCTGCTCGGGCAGACCGAGCCGAAGGCGCTGGAGCGGCTGCTGCGCGACGAGCCGGTGTCGGCGATGCTCGTGCTGCACGACCTGCATCCGGAGCCGCTGGAGGAGCGGATCGCCCGCGCGCTGGCGGGGGTGCCGGGCAAGCCGGTGGAGCTGGTCGGCTTCGACGCGGCGACCGGGGTGCTGCGGGTGCGGGCCGCCGAGTCCGGCGGCTGCGGGTGCGGCGGTGGCGACGACGGCGGTGACGCGCTGCGTACGTCGGTCGAGGACGCGCTGGCGTGCTTCACCAGCGAGGTCCGCGCGGTGGAGGTCGAGTCGCCGGACGCGGCCGAGCCGGTGCTGCTCCAGATCACCCGGCGGCCGCAAGCGGCGGGGGCGTCGTGAGCGCACCGACCGGCCCGGGCACGGGTCCCGGCCTCGGCTCCGGCGCCGGCTCCGGCCCCCTGCTGACCGGGCTGCGGCGGTTCGCCGCGGCGGCCCGGGCCGAGCGGGAGCGGCCGGAGCGGTGCGAGCTGTGCGGGGTGGACGTGGCACCGGGCGCCCACCGGCACCTGGTCGACACCGAGAAGCGGGCGCTGGCCTGCGCGTGCGTGGCGTGCGCGCTGCTCTTCGACAGCCGGGGCGCGGCCGGCGGCCGGTTCCGGGCCGTACCCGACCGCTACCTCGCCGACCCCGGGCACGTGTGGGACGACGGCGTGTGGGAGCGGCTGCAGATCCCGGTCGGGGTGGCGTTCTTCTTCCGGAACGCCGCGCTGGATCGGCTGGTGGCGCAGTACCCGAGCCCGGCCGGCGCGACCGAGAGCGAGCTGGACCCGGACACCTGGCAGGACGTGCTGGCCGGCAGCCGGCTGGCGCAGGTGCTCGAACCCGACGTGGAGGCGCTGCTGGTGCGCCGGGCCGAGGGCAGGTACGCGTGCTTCCTGGTGCCGATCGACATCTGCTACGAGCTGGTCGGGCGGATGCGGCTGCGCTGGCAGGGCTTCGACGGGGGCGCGGAGGCGCGCGCGGACCTGGAGCGGTTCTTCGCCGAGGTCGCCCGCCGGGCCAGGCCGGTGCCCGCGGAGGGACGGCCCGAACCGGAGGACGCGCCGGGGGCGGGGACCGTACCGGGGTCTGGGGCGGTTCGGGGGTCCGGCCCGGTTCCGGGGTCCGGGGCGGCGGCCGGGGGCGGGCGGCCGTGACGGAGTTCTCGTTCTCGTGCGAGGCGGTGCGCGCCGACCCGTACGCCGCCGGGCCCACCCTGGTCTACCGGCTGCGGCTGACCGCGACGCCGGGCGTGCGGGTGCACGCGATGGCGCTGCGCTGCCAGATCCGGATCGAACCCGCCCGCCGCGGCTACGCGGACGCGGAGGCGGAGGGCCTGGCCGACCTGTTCGGCGAGCGGTCCCGGTGGGGCGGCAGCATGCTGCCGGTGCAGTTCGCGCAGGTCTCGCTGATGGTGCCCGGCTTCACCGGCGAGACGGAGGTCGACCTGCCGGTGCCGTGCACGTACGACCTGGACATCGCGGCGACGCGGTACTTCAACGCCCTTCAGGAGGGCGAGGTGCCGCTGCTGATGCTCTTCTCCGGCACCGCGTTCACCGGGCCAGGCGGCTACCAGGTGGAGCCGGTGCCGTGGGACCGGGAGGCGCCCTTCCGGATGCCGGTCGCGGTGTGGCGGGCGATGGTCGAGCAGCACTTCCCCGGCTGCGGCTGGCTGCGGCTGCCCCGCGACACGATGGACGCGCTGCTCGCCTACCGCTCCGAGCGGGCGCTGCCGTCCTGGGACGCGACGGTACGGGCACTGCTCGCCGCCGACCGGCCAGCCGAGGGGGCCCGCCCGGACCTGCCCCGCCCCTCCGCGTTCGCCCCGTTCACCCCGGCCGAGCCGGCTCCGCCCTCCCCCGACAGGACCGCCACGTGACCGTCTCCGCTCCCCCGGCCGACTTCGACAGCCGCTTCGCCGCGGCCCGCAAGGTCGCCGACGCCGTGCTCTTCGAGGGCTACGTCCTGTACCCGTACCGCGCGTCGGCGGCGAAGAACCGGCTGCGCTGGCAGTTCGGCGTCCTGGTGCCGCCCGCCTGGGGCGCCGACAGCGGCGAGCACGCCTTCCAGCGCACCCAGTGCCTGATGGAACCCCGGGCGGAGGCGGCGCTGCTGGTGGAACTGCGGTTCCTGCACGCGCAGCGCCGGGTGGTCCAGGAACTCCGCGTCGACGGGTCCTATGCGACGGTCCCCCGACTCGACCTGCCCGACCGGGTGTTGACGCCCTGGGACGAAGGCGTGGAGGAGCGCGTCCAGTTCAGCGTGCCGGTGAGCGAACTCGGCGCTGAAGAGCGGGAGTTCGCCTTCTCCCGTCCGGCGCGCGAGGAGACCGAGGATGTCCGCGACCAGGCCGGGCGGCACGTCGGGCTGCTGCTGCGCCGCCGCGAAGAGGTGCGCGGGGTGGTCCGGTTGGCCGCGGAGGACCTGCCCGGGCCGTACGCGGTCCGGCGGTTGACCGCGGTGGTGGAGAACACCGGCGGCTGGGCGCCCGGGCCGCAGGGCGCGGACCGGGAGGAGGCGCTGCCGCACGCGCTGGTCTCCGCGCACCTGGTGCTCGGCCTGAGCGCGGGGTCGTTCCTGTCGATGGCCGACCCGCCGGAGTGGGCGAAGGAGGCCACCGCGCAGTGCGCGAACCTGCGCACCTGGCCGGTGCTGGCCGGCGCCGACGGGCGCCGGGACGTGGTGCTGTCCGCCCCGATCATCCTGGAGGACCACCCGGCCATCGCCCCCGAGAGCCCCGGCGCGCTCTACGACGCGCTGGAGATCGACGAGATCCTGGCGTTGCGCACCTCGGCCCTGACCGAGCAGGAGAAGCGGGAGGCGCGCGGCACGGACGCGCGCGCCGCCGAGGTGATCGACCTCGCCGACACGATGCCGCCGGATGTGCTGGAGCGGCTGCACGGCGCGGTGCGGTCGCTGCGCGAGATCACCGGCCCGCCCGCCCCCTCCGGACCCGCCACGCCCTCCGTCACTCCCTCCGCCCTGCCGTCCGACCTGGCGTCCGACCTGCCCTCCGACCTGGACATCTCGCCGGACTCGCTGGACGCCCTGATGGACCCGGGCAAACCCTGGTGGGACCCGGAGAGCGACCGCAGCGTGGACCCGGCCACCGACCGCGTGGTGATCGACGGCAAGGACGTGGGCGCGGGCAGCCGGGTGCGGCTGCGCCCGGGGCTGCGCCGCTCCGACGCCCAGGACCTCTTCCTGCTCGGCTGCGACGCCCACGTGGAGGCGGTGCTGCACGACGTCGACGGCGGCGTGCACCTGGCCGTCACCGTCGAGGGCGACCCGGGCGCCGACATCCGGCGCGAGCAGGGCCGGTTCCTGTACTTCCAGCCCGACGAGGTCACCCCGCTGGAGGACGCGTGAGCGGCGCCCGCACGTCCCGCACCCCCCGCACCCTGGTCGCCGGGGTCGGGAACATCTTCCTCGGTGACGACGGCTTCGGCGTGGAGACGGTACGCCGGCTGACCGCCGAGGGGCCGCTGCCCGACCACGTGGAGGCCGTCGACGTCGGCGTGCGCGGGGTCCACCTGGCGTACCAACTCCTCGACGGATACGACACGTTCGTGCTCGTGGACGCCACCGCCCGGGGCGGGGCGCCCGGCACCGTCTACCTGATCGAGGCGGGCCTTCCCGGCGGCGGCCCGGGCGGCGCAGGAACGGAGGCCGGGCCGGTGCCCCTCGACGGGCACCGCATGTCCCCCGACTCGGTGCTCGCCCTGCTGGGCACCCTGTGCGCGGGCACCGGCGGCACCCCGCCCCGCCGCATCCTCGTCGTCGGCTGCGAGCCCGCGGACGTCGAGGAGGGCATCGGGCTCAGCCCTCCCGTCGAGGCGGCCGTACCCGAGGCCGTACGCCTGGTGCGCCGGCTGCTCGACGAGAGCGGCGCCGTACCGGGGCACGACGCGGCGCACCGGCCGCACCCCGCACCGCACGACCCACCGAGGGACCCGTCGCTCGACCAGGCCATCCAGGAGAGGAAGACATCACCATGTTGATGAAGATCACCCTTGCCGGCACCGCGGCCGCCTTCGGCGCACTGCTCGCGGTGAACCTGCCCGACATCCGCCGCTACCTGCGGATGCGCGCCATGTGAACCGCAGTTGACGGCGCTGTGGACCGAACGAGTCCTTGCGCGGCGGCCCGGCGGCGCGCCGATACCGCGCGGCCGGGCCGCCGCCGTGTAATGAAGCCGGCGGCACCCCACGACGTGCACCGCGCACCGTCATTCGTGAACCGCGACCGTGAACCGTGAACCGCCGGACGGGAAGAGGACGATGCACGAGATGTCCATCGCGCTGGCGGTCGTCGGCCAGGTGGAGGACGCCGCGCTCGCCGCCGGCGCCACCGCCGTCAGGACCGTACGGCTGCGGGTGGGCGAACTCGCGGGCGTCGTACCGGACTCGCTCCAGTTCTGCTTCGAACTCGCCTGTTCCGGCACGGTCCTGGAGGGCGCGCGGCTGGAGACCGAATCGGTGGCCGGCCGGGCCCGCTGCGCGCCGTGCGGGGACCAGTGGCCGGTCGGGATGCCGCCGGACCTGTGCTGCCCGGCCTGCGGCACACCGGCCGCCGAACTGCTGGCCGGGCGCGAACTGCTGATCGCCGGGGTGCGGTGGGACGACCCGCCGGCACCCGCCGCCGCGGGCCGCGCACCCCGGCCCCACCTTGAGGAGCGCTGAACCATGTGCCGTGCGATCGACCTCCAGCAGGCGGTACTCGCCAAGAACGACGGCTGCGCGCAGCGGCTGCGGGCCGATCTCGCGCTGCGCGGCACCACCGTGGTCAACCTGCTGTCCAGCCCCGGCAGCGGCAAGACCGCGCTGCTGGAGGCGGAGTTGGCGCTGGCCCGGGAGCGCGCGCTGCCGGTCGCCGCGCTCACCGCGGACCTCGCGACGGAGAACGACGCGCGGCGGCTGGCCCGTTCGGGCGCCCCGGTCAAGCAGGTGCTCACCGACGGGCTGTGCCACCTGGAGGCGCGGATGCTCGGCGGCCACCTCGACGGCTGGCTGCCCGACGGCACCCGGCTGCTGTTCGTGGAGAACGTCGGCAACCTCGTCTGCCCGGCGTCCTACGACCTCGGGGAGACGCTGCGGGTGGTGCTCGCGTCCGTCACCGAGGGCGAGGACAAGCCGCTGAAGTACCCGACGGCGTTCGGGCTCGCGCATCTGGTGGTCGTCACCAAGACCGACATCGCCGGCGCGGTCGGCTTCGACGAGGCCGCGTTCCGGGCGAACGTCCAGCAGGTCAACCCGGGGGTCGAGGTGGTGCTGACCGCCGCCCGCACCGGCAGCGGCGTCGGCGCCCTGCTGGACCGCGCGCTGGCGGCGGCCGGCGGCGCCCCCGTGCACGCGCCGGTCATGGCGTCCCAGCCGCTGCCGGGCCACCACCACGCCGACGACGAGGCGGCGCAGCCGCACGCGCACGGCCACCCGCACGAACACGGCGACCCGCTCGGCTCGCTCGCGCCCGCCGCCGGCCAGGCGCAGCCCGCGGGCGGGCCCCGGTCATGACCGCCCCCACGGCCGACGGCACCGTGGCGGCGGCCGATCCGGTGGTGCGCCGCCGGGTCACGGTCCGCGGGGTGGTGCAGGGAGTCGGCTTCCGCCCCTTCGTCTACGCGCTGGCGGGCCGGCTGGGTCTGGCCGGCCACGTCACGAACACCGGCGAGGGCGTCGTCGCGGAGGTGGAGGGCCCGGCCGCGGACGTCGCGGCGTTCTGCGCGCGCGTCGCGGACGAGGCGCCTCCGCTGGCCGCGGTGGAGTCCGTCGAGCAGTGCGCCGTGGCGGTGACCGGCCGGCCCGGGTTCGCGATCACCGCGTCCCAGGACGGCGGCGCGACCCGCACCCTGGTCTCCCCGGACATCGCGACCTGCGCGGAGTGCCTTGCCGAACTGGCCGACCCCGCCGACCGCAGGTACCGCCACCCGTTCATCGTCTGCACCAACTGCGGGCCGCGCTTCACCGTGGTCACCGGGCTGCCGTACGACCGCGCGCACACCACGATGGCGGGTTTCCCGATGTGCGGGGCGTGCCGGGCGCAGTACACCGACCCGGCCGACCGGCGCTTCCACGCCCAGCCGGTGGCCTGCCACGACTGCGGGCCGCGGCTGCGGCTGATCCGCCGGACCGGCCGGTCGGGCGGGGCGGACCCGGTGGCCGAGGCCCGCGCGCTGCTGGCCGCCGGTGCGATCCTGGCCGTGAAGGGGCTGGGCGGCTACCACCTGGCGTGCGACGCGGCGAACCCGGGGGCGGTGGCGCTGCTGCGGTCCCGCAAGGCGCGCGGCCGCAAGCCGTTCGCGGTGATGGCCCGGGACCTGGCCGGCGTCGAACCGCTCGCGCACGTGGGGGCGTTGGAGGCCGAACTGCTCACCGGGCCGCTGCGGCCCGTGGTGTTGCTGCGGCGGCGGCCGGGCGTGCCGGTCTGCGACGACGTGGCGCCCGGCGGCCCCGACCTGGGCGTGATGCTCCCGTACACGCCGCTGCACCATCTGCTGCTCGGGCTGCCGGGTGATCCGCCGGGCCCCCGGCTGCTGGTGATGACGAGCGGCAACGTCTCCGGCGAGCCGATCGTCACCGGCGACGCCGAGGCGCGGGAGCGGCTGGCGGCCCTGGCCGACGCGTGGTTGACCCACGACCGGCCGATCCAGGTGCCGTGCGACGACTCGGTGGTGCGGGTCTGCGACGGGGAGCCGGTGGTGCTGCGGCGCTCGCGCGGGTACGCCCCGCTGCCGATCGCGCTGCCGGTGCCGGTGCGGCCCGCGCTGGCCGTCGGCGGGGATCTGAAGAACGCGTTCTGCCTCGGCGAGGGCCGCAAGGCGTGGCTGTCGGCGCACGTCGGCGACATGGACGACCTCGCCACGCAGCGCGCCTTCGCCCGGGCGCAGGGACAGTTGGAGTCGATCACGTCGGTGCGGCCCGAACTGCTGGCCGCCGACCGGCATCCGCGCTACCGCTCCGGGCAGTGGGCCGAACGCGCCGCCGGAGCACGGCCGTTGGTGCGCGTGCAGCACCACCACGCGCATGTCGCGGCCGCGATGGCCGAGCACCGCCTGGACGGCACCCGGCCGGTGATCGGGGTGGCCTTCGACGGGACCGGGTACGGCGACGACGGCGCGGTGTGGGGCGGGGAGGTGCTGCTCGCCGACTACGACGGCCACCGCCGCTTCGGGCGGCTCGGCTACGTCCCACTGCCGGGCGGCGACGCGACGGTCCGGCGCCCGTACCGGATGGCGCTGGCGCACCTGCGGGCGGCCGGGCTGCCGTGGGACGCCGACCTGCCGTGCACGGCGGCCTGCCCTTCCGATGAACGGCGGCTGCTGGAACGGCAGTTGGAGTTGGGGTTGAACTGCGTGCCGACGTCCAGCATGGGCCGGCTCTTCGACGCGGTGGCCTCGCTGGCCGGGGTGTGCCATCTGGCCGGCTACGAGGCGCAGGCCGCCGTCGAGTTGGAGGGCGCGGCCACGGGCGCGCCCCTGGCCGACGACGGGCCCGGGTACGCGTTCGCGCTGCGGCCGGAGAGCGATCCGGGGGCGGGCGCCGAACTGGTCGCGGACCCGGGGCCGTTGCTCGCCGCGGTCGTCGCCGACGTGCGCGCCGGCTGCTCGGCGGCGGTCGTCGCGGCCCGTTTCCACCGGGCGGTGGCGGGCCTGGTGGCCGCCTGGTGCGCGGCGGCCCGTGAGCGGCACGGCCTGACGACGGTCGCGCTGACCGGCGGGGTGTTCGCGAACGTGCTGCTGTCGTCGGCGTGTGCCGCGGCGCTGCGCGCGGACGGCTTCACCGTGCTGCGACACCATCAGGTGCCGCCCAACGACGGCGGGTTGGCGCTCGGCCAGCTGATGGTGGCCGCGCGGGCGGCGGCCTCCCCGTGACGGCCGCGGGCCGCCCTCGCCGTACGGCACCGCGGCCCCGGACCGGTCGAAGCACCGATCCCACCGAACTCACCGCATTCCCCTGACCCACCGAACTCCCCACCGACCGCACCCCCTTGAGCGAGGAGAAGCCCCATGTGCCTGGCGGTACCCGGCAGAGTGCTGGAGATCGAGGACCGGGACGGCACCCGGATGGCCAGCGTCGACTTCGGCGGCGTGGTCAAGGAGGTGTGCCTGGAGTACCTGCCGGACCTCCAGGTCGGCGAGTACGCCATCGTGCACGTCGGTTTCGCGCTGCAACGTCTGGACGAGGAGTCCGCGAAGCAGACGCTGGAGCTGTTCGCCACGCTCGGGCTGCTCCAGGAGGAGTTCGGCGACCCGTGGGAGGCAGCCGCGGGCGGCGGCGCCCCGCCGTGGGCCGACGAGGACGCCGAACCGGGCGCGCCCAGCCCGTCCGGCGCGCTCAGCCCATCCGGCGCGCCCGGCACATCCGGCGCGCCCAGCGCGAACGCGGCACCCGCACCGAGCGGCGTGCCCGTACCGACCGGCTCGCACCAGCAAGGCAGCGGCCATGACACCGCCGGCCACGCCGACGGGCGGCCGGCACCGCGGGAGGCGCGGCAGCAGTGAAGTACATCGACGAGTTCCAGGACCCCGAGCTGGCCCGCCGCCTGCTCGACGACATCGCGGCCACCGTGACCAGGCCGTGGGCGCTGATGGAGGTCTGCGGCGGCCAGACGCACACCATCATCCGGCACGGCATCGACCAACTGCTGCCCAGCGAGATCGAGTTGATCCACGGACCGGGCTGCCCGGTGTGTGTCACCCCGCTGGAGGTGATCGACAAGGCGCTGGAGATCGCGGCGCGCCCCGGGGTGATCTTCTGCTCGTTCGGCGACATGCTGCGGGTGCCGGGCACCGACCGGGACCTGTTCCGGGTGCGCAGCGAGGGCGGCGACGTGCGGGTGGTGTACTCGCCGCTCGACGCGCTGAAGATCGCCCGGCAGAACCCGCGGCAGGAGGTGGTGTTCTTCGGCATCGGCTTCGAGACGACCGCGCCGCCGAACGCGATGACGGTGTACCAGGCCCGCAAGCTCGGCATCCGCAACTTCAGCATGCTGGTGTCGCATGTGCGGGTGCCTCCCGCGATCGAGGCGATCATGCGCTCGCCCGACTGCCGGGTGCAGGGCTTCCTCGCCGCCGGGCACGTGTGCAGCGTGATGGGCACCGCGGAGTACCCGGAGCTCGCCGAGCGGCACCACGTGCCCATCGTGGTCACCGGGTTCGAGCCGCTGGACATCCTGGAGGGCGTCCGCCGCACCGTGGCGCAGCTCGAACGCGGCGAGCACCGGGTGGAGAACGCCTACCCGCGCGCGGTGCGCGACGAGGGCAACCCGGCCGCGCAGGCGATGCTCGCGGACGTCTTCGAGGTCGGCGACCGGGCGTGGCGCGGGATCGGGGTGATCCCGGACAGCGGGTGGCGCCTGTCGCCGCGCTACCGGGAGTTCGACGCCGAGCACCGCTTCGCCGTGACCGGCATCCGCACCGTGGAGCCCGCCGCCTGCCGGGCCGGCGAGGTGTTGCAGGGCCTGATCAAGCCGCACGAGTGCGAGGCGTTCGGCACCACCTGCACCCCGCGCAATCCGCTGGGCGCCACGATGGTCTCCAGCGAGGGCGCGTGTGCGGCGTACTACCTCTACCGGCGGCTCGACACCGCCCCGGCACGCATGGAGGCGAGCCCCGTTGCCTGAGACCACCCGAGAGCGGGCCACCCCGTCGGTGCCGGAGCCGTCCGCACCGGACAGCGGCGCGACCGCGGGAACCACCACCGCCGCCGACACCGCGACCACCGCCGACACCGCGACCGGCGAACCCCCCGTTCTCGACCTGCTGTCGTGGACCTGCCCGGCGCCGCTGCGCGACCAGCCGCGGGTGGTGATGGGGCACGGCGGGGGCGGCGCGATGTCGGCGGAACTCGTCGAGCACGTCTTCGCGCCCGCGTTCGGCGGCCCGGTGCTGGCGCAGCTCGGTGACGCGGCGGCGGTGTCGCTCGGCGGTGCCCGGCTGGCGTTCTCCACCGACTCGTTCGTGGTGCGGCCACTGTTCTTCCCCGGCGGCTGCATCGGCGACCTCGCGGTCAACGGCACCGTCAACGACCTGGCGATGAGCGGCGCGCGGGCGGCGTACCTGTCCTGCGGATTCATCCTGGAGGAGGGCGTCGAGATGCCCGTCCTCGCGCGGATCGCGCGGGCGATGGGCGCGGCGGCGCGGGCGGCGGGCGTGGAGATCGCCACCGGGGACACCAAGGTGGTGGAGGCCGGGCACGGCGACGGCGTCTACATCAACACCGCGGGCATCGGCCTCATCCCGGCCGGGGTGGACCTGCGGCCGGACCGGGTGGTGCCCGGCGACGTGGTGATCGTCAGCGGCCCGGTCGGCGTGCACGGCGTGGCGATCATGAGCGTGCGGGAGGGCCTGGAGTTCGGCGTGTCGATCGAGAGCGACTGCGCGCCGCTCGGCGGTCTGGTCGACGCCATGCTCGCGGTCACCCCTGATCTGCACGTGCTGCGCGACCCCACCCGGGGCGGGCTGGCCGCCTCCCTCAACGAGATCGCGGCGGCCGGCGGCACCGGTGTCGTGGTCCAGGAGCGGGCGGTTCCGGTGCCCGCGGAGGTCGCCAACGCGTGCGCGATCCTGGGCCTCGACCCCTGGTACGTGGCCAACGAGGGCAAGTTGGTCGCTTTCGTGCCGCGCGAGCACGCCGAGGCGGTCCTCGCGGCGATGCGGGCGCATCCGCTGGGCGCCGAGGCGTGCGTGATCGGCGAGGCGGTGGCCGACCACCCCGGCATGGTGGTGGCGCGGACCGGCCTCGGCGGCACCCGGGTCGTCGACCTGCCGATCGGCGAGCAACTGCCGCGGATCTGCTGACGGTACGCCTCGACGCCCAGTCGAAGATCCTGGCGATCATCAACGGCGCCACCACCAGCCTGTCGGTGGAGAACGAGGAGATGGGCTACGCCACCGTCGTCAC